>NZ_AJWE01000047.1:0-49483 GCF_000281145.1 Rhizobium sp. CF142
CCCCGCCGTATCGGCTTGCCCCGGCCTTGTGGCTACCGACCTCAGCGGCCACCGCGGCGACCGCACGCCCTCGGAGGCTGCGGCTTTTCCGGTGCGAATGGCTTTGCTTCAAGGGCACGACCTGAAAGGCATTTGCCAGAGCGAGCAGGGCGCTATCCCCTGGTGATGGCCTTCTCATGGGCAATTGACGGAAAGTGTGTCCGCTGCTGACGCATTGTGTGAGCAAGTTCAGAGGGATAGAAATACGCACATAGGTGGCGGCCGGCTCTCGTCAGTCGAGGCGTGAGGCACAGGGTCAAACGCGGAGGTTCCGTCGCCGATCAGGATCGCAGGAGGCGAGTTTCGGATGGTGATGTCTTATCGGCAGGCAGTGGCTGCCGCCGAAGATCTGGTACGAACCGAGCCGCGGATCGTGTTCATGATGTGCGGTTTGGCAGGTTCCGGCAAGACGACCTTTGCACAACGGCTGGAGGCGCTCGGATGTGAGCGTTTCTCGATCGACGAAGAGGTCTGGCGGCATGACGGGCGTTTTGGCGTCGATTATCCGGAGGCCGCCTATGCCGATCTGCAGGCCGCCGCGGAGACGCGGCTGCGGCTCCGCCTTGAAGACCAGCTCATGCGCGGCACGAAGGCAGTGATCGATTTTGCCTTCTGGAATGCGGCGGCTCGCACCCGCTACCGTGGGCTTGTCGAAGCCCGTGATCACCGCTGCCGCATCATTTATCTTCTGGTGGAGGAAGCGACTTTGCGCGGCCGTTTGAGAGAACGCTCGGCACGACGTGATGCAAATGCCGCGTTTCCGATAACGGACGAGCTGCTCGCGAAATATGTGCAAGGCTTCGATATTCCGAGCGAAGAAGAGGCATGGATCGTGCAGGCGACATTCGATTGAGAAAGTTTCCCTGCGAGGGCGCGACCAAAGCCGCGCCCTCGGGAAATATCAGGCGTCGATCGCGGCCGCGGCACTGGCGATAAAGTCTGCGACCGCTTCGGGCTGCGACAGCATGGGGACGTGGCCGCTTTGCAGGACAAGCGTCTCGCCCTTCATGTGCGCGGCGGAATCGCGTTCCACGGCCGGCGGGATGGTTTCGTCTTTGGCCGCAACGAGGTACCAAGAGGGCTTGGAACGCCATGCGGCCCGGCTGATTTTGGCGCCAAAGCAGGCGACGGCGAGCGGCCCCTGGGTGGCATAAACGATATCGGCTTCGGCTGCCGGCAGGTCCTGAACGAAGTGCTTGCGAACACCATCATGCGTCAGCGCCACATAGCCTTCGCCGTAAGGCTTGATCTCGGCGGCGCCGGGAGCGGGTTCATAGTCCTTCCACCAGTCATTGAAGGACTGGCCGGTATCGGGTGCCCCGGCTGCGATATAGACGAGGCCCTTGACCTGCTGATGATTGCCCGCCTCGGTAATGACGGCGCCGCCCCAGGAGTGGCCGACGAGCAGAACGGGACCCTCCTGCATTTCAATTACGCGATGGGCTGCCTTCACGTCATCCGCAAGCGAGCTGAGCGGATTTTGAACTGCGATCGCCTTCAGCCCGCGCGCTGCAAGCAAAGGGATGACCTTCACCCAGCAAGAGCCGTCGGCGAAAGCACCATGCACGAGAACGACTGTCTTTATGGTCATGACATTCTTCCTTCCTGTGAGTTTCTGGCCTGTGAGTTTCTGGGGGCAATGTTCCGGTTCAGTCTTCTGGTTCAGTCTGGGGAATGGATAGACGCGCCGTGCGATATGCATGAGACGAATGCAGGCATCGGATGATCTTGTCGCCAACGTTTGCACGGCATGCCGGTAGCGACAGCAACGGATATTGCTCAGCCGATGCCATAAGCAATAGGGGATGCAGAGACGCGATTGGCGGCCTGCCTGTCTGCGATAGCTCTAGCGGCTATGAGAGTCCAACACACGTCACCCCAATTCCAGGTGACGGCTTCATGGCGTTTTTCGTCGAAGATAACAGGCGCTGTAACGTAGAATTGTTGCGCAGTCTCCGGAGCGTGCAGAGACAAAAGGAAGATTGTTCGTATAATGTGACGCGATTTTCTTCGCTATTTTATTTTCTGATTTTAGAAAAGTCTCTAATTTCGATATATAATATTTATTTTATGAGAATAATCGAAGAACGTGCTATGATTTGTTTTTCTATCTATGAATTTGACTTTCGGCCGGCACCCATCGAACAGGCGGGGAACCTGCTGCAGAAGCGCGGATCATAACGTTCGTGCCGTCGACCTCCCAGGGGGCAATGGCCGCAAAGAACAGCGCCTCGGTCAGGCGCGGATAACGAAAATGATTGGGAGATAGATATGCAATCGGCACGATATGGAAAAAAAGATCTGAGGTTCGCAAGGCTCCACGCCGTGAAGGTGGAGCAGCGCATCACCGGCCAGGAAATCGTCGTTAAAAGGCTGCGGCTGACGGGGAGGCCGCTGGATGTCGAAAATGCCCTGTTGGGCAGGCTCTACGATCGCAAGAGACGCGTTATCTACCACCTGAAGCGTATCGAAGATTCCCTCGATGTGACATCGCAATCCGAAGTGACACCGTAATCTGGGATCAATGCCGGCGGCTGATCGGCCATATGTCGTGGTCCGGTGCCGGCCGGTGCATTTGACGGGAGAATATCATGTCGGCCGGCACTGTTGCTGAAATCTCCGACGAGGCAATCGGTTCCGGCGCGAACAGGTACCTCGGCAAGCCTTTCGAGCTCTTAACCGAGCGCGAACGGGCAGTCTTCCGGCGACTGATCTCCCGGCACGCGATTGCCCATGATTCCAATCAGTCCTTCGATGCAAAGCTGACACCGTCGCAGCGGCTGGCCGACAAGGTGGCGGAATTCGGCGGTTCGTGGACCTTCATCATCCTCTTCGGGATCGTCCTTGCAGTATGGGTCGCCGGCAATCTGCTGGCCGCAACCCGCGCCTTCGATCCCTATCCCTTCATCTTCCTCAATCTCATCCTTTCCATGCTGGCAGCCGTGCAGGCGCCGGTCATCATGATGAGCCAGAATAGGCATGCCGCCAAAGACCGGGTCGATGCTGCGCACGACTACGAGGTCAATCTGAAGGCTGAGATCGAAATCATGGCGCTGCATGACAAGCTCGACGAGCTCAGAAATACCGATCTGAAATCGCTCGTCGCCCAGCAGCAGGAGCAGATCGCGCTTCTGACGAAATTGATGCTCGGCCCGCCGGGTCAGCAACGGCAGGACCTTTAAAGTACCGGAGGCTAGCATGCAGCTGCGAGAAATGACCGATAATGCCTGCATCGAGTTTCTGGCGAGCCACATGTTTGGCCATCTCGGGTGCAGCGGTGAGCAATATCCCTATATCGTTCCCATTCACTACGCCTATGAAGGACGCCGGCTGTTCATGTTTTCCATGCCCGGCCTGAAGATCGACCGTCTCAGGGCAAACCCCCTGGCCAGTTTCCATGCCGAAGAGTTCGGCCAGGACAGAAAGTGGAAAAGCGTCCTCGTTCACGGTCGTTTCGAGGAGCTGACGGATACGCCCGCGCACCGAGATGAACGCATCCATGCATGGTCGCTTCTGGAAAAGCGTGCCTTCTGGTGGGAGCCCGGATCTTTCAATTTTGGCGCCGATACGGATGAGCCGCTGGACGCCCCGATCTTCTTCAGCCTTTCGATCGAGGTGCTCTCTGGACGGGAGACGATCTGACGGTCCCGCGCGGCATGTTTCGCCTGCCGGCTGGGAACGCCCCGGCAGCCAAGCCGGATCGATAACCCATCAGCCATCAACATCTGACAGGACGAACAACGGGTCGGGCCGAACGCACAGATGCGATTGACGGAGCGCAAAATTGCGGTTAGCTCTTACGCCCATGAAAATCGCAATGGTTCTCGTCGTGGTGATATCGCGCATGGGCAGGACGGTGTAACCGTCCGGCATTAGCCACCCATGCGCCGAACACAAGGTCCCTGACGGGGCCTTTTTTTATGCCCCGTCGCACCCCAATCACCCCATCAACGACGGAACAATTGCTATGACCGGCGATAAGGCTAGCTTTACCCAAAATTCTTCCGAGACTTCCGCGAATATTCCCTCTGGCCGCCTGATGAACGGCGGCGAAATCGTTCTGCAGGCGCTGCGCGACAATGGCGTCGAGCACATCTTCGGCTATCCCGGCGCTGCGGTGCTGCCGATCTATGACGAGATCTTTCAGCAGGATGAGATCAAGCATCTGCTCGTGCGCCATGAGCAGGGTGCGGGCCATGCGGCCGAAGGTTACGCCCGCTCGACCGGCAAGGTCGGCGTCATGCTGGTGACCTCAGGACCTGGTGTCACCAATGCGGTGACGGCGCTGCAGGACGCGCTGATGGATTCCATTCCGCTCGTCTGCCTGACCGGGCAGGTGCCGACGACGCTGATCGGCACGGATGCCTTCCAGGAATGCGATACGGTTGGTATCACGCGGCCCTGCACCAAGCATAATTTCCTCGTCGATCACATCGATGATCTCGCGAAGACGATCCATCTCGCCTTCAGGATCGCGACATCGGGCCGGCCGGGGCCGGTTCTGGTCGATATGCCGAAGGACGTTCTGTTTGCGAGCGGGCTTTATGTCGGGCCGGAGGAGATTTCGGTGCCGGCGCGTTATCAGGCGCAGGCGGGCGATAATCGCGAGGCGATTGCGGCGGCGGTTGCGATGATGGCGCAGGCGAGGCGGCCAGTCCTCTATACCGGCGGCGGCATCATCAATTCCGGGCCGGAGGCCTCGCGCCTGCTACGTGAACTGGTGGAGCTGACGGGCTTTCCCATTACCTCGACGCTGATGGGGCTTGGCGCCTATCCCGCGTCAGGACCGAACTGGCTGAAAATGCCGGGCATGCATGGCTCCTACGAAGCCAATATGGCGATGCATGATTGCGATCTGATGATTGCTGTCGGAGCGCGCTTCGACGATCGCGTCACCTCGCGCGTCGACAAGTTCTCGCCCGGTTCGAAGAAGATCCATATCGATATCGATCCATCCTCGATCAACAAGAATGTATCAGTTGATATCGGGATCGCGGGCGATGCGGCCGCGATACTTTCGGAGATGATCGAAGCCTGGCGGGCGCTTCCCGAAGCGCCTGAGCGACGGCGGCTCGCGGGCTGGTGGGCCGAGATCGAAGAGTGGCGGGCGCGAAACTCCTTTGCCTATGAAAGGCGCCGGGACGAGATCATGCCGCAATATGCACTGGAGCGGCTGCATGCGCTGACCACCGATCTCGACCCGATCGTGACGACTGATGTCGGCCAGCATCAGATGTGGGCAGCACAACTCTTCGGAATCGAGGCGCCGAACCGATGGCTCACCTCGGGCGGGCTCGGCACGATGGGATACGGGTTGCCCGCGGCCATCGGGGCGCAGATTGCCCATCCCGGGCGGCTGGTTCTCGGCATTGTCGGCGATGGCTCGGTGCAGATGACGCTGAAGGAGCTTTCGGCAGCGATGCAGCATCAGGCGCCGGTCAAGATCTTCATCTTGAACAATGCGCAGCTCGGCATGATCCGGCAATGGCAGCAGATCCTGCATGGCAACCGACGGGATCGATCCTACTCCGCTTCGCTGCCGGATTTCGTCATGCTCGCGGAAGCCTATGGCGCAGTGGGCTTGCGCTGCGAGAGGCCGGATGAGCTGGATGCGAAGATCAGGGAGATGATCGCCATCAACCGGCCTGTTCTGTTCGACTGCCGGGTCGCGGCGCTCGAAAACGTCTATCCGATGGTCCGCAGCGGCCAGCCGCACAATGACATGCTGTTTGGCGAGGATGTGCGCGCGGCGGAAGCGGAGGGCGAATTCGGCTTCAGCCAAGGGCTGGTTTGAGCCGTTCCGCTGCATCGGCCGGTGTTGAGAGCATCGGCCGATGCGCCTGACGGAGGATATTACGTGTCGAGGCTTTCTGTCTGTGCGGCGTTGACGCGGGCGAATTTCAGATAGGGTATCGCGACCAGCGCGCCGATGAAAACATGCAGCAGCACCACGGCCACCGCCGCCTTCTCGTCAGGAAAATTGTAGGCGGCGATTGCCATTGCGACGCCGGGATGGCGCGCGCCCGTCGCCAGCGCCAGAACCACGCGATCATGGGCATGCGGCCCGCCCATGATGTGTCCGACCAGCAGACCGAAAGCGGTAAAAAGCGCAAGAGACAGGATGAGCCCGTTGCCGATAAGTACCCAGGTCGCAGGCAGCGTCACGATGAGGACCGGCACAGCCGCCAGGATGAGCAGGCCGGTTCCGAGTCTTGCGATCGGTTGTACGAACTGCCGCGCAACGGCGGGGGAAAAGCGCTCGACCAGCATCCCGAGCACGAGCGGCAGGATGACAGAGACGAGGACGATCGGCGCGACACGGATGGCGGGCATCTGGTAGCGTTCGCCAAGGACGACGTCCGCCAGTGCGATGGCGAGCGGAACGAGGACGACGGCCAGAAAAGACGCCGTGACGCACAGGCTGATCGCGTAGGAAGATGTCCCGGCCGCTTTCCTCTGCCTTATCGTCAGGATCGGTGGAACCGGGGCCATTGCAAGGCCGATGAGAGCAATCTTGAGCGGCAGGGGCAGCGGAAAGAAGGACGCTGCCGCGAGGGCGAAACCCAGCATCGCGATATTCATCGACAGGATGGATTTGAACAGCAGCACTGGGCGGGCGAGCAAATACGTGACGTCGCTGAATGTTGCCCGCAGCCCAAGCGCAAAAACGATCAGGAACAGGCTGGCCTTCAGAGCGAGCGTGACAAAGTCCGCAAATGTCATTGCTGCTCTCCCGGCCGGGTTGATCGTGTGCCGTGTTGACTGCGCGGATCGATCGGTAGGGAAAAACAGCGGGCTGCGGAAGTACGTTACGGTAAATGCCCGGCAATGGCGGCTTCGTGCCTGTGATGCCTGCCGCCGTCTTGTAAAAACCGGACGCTCGATCGCGGCCGGCAGGTGCTCCGGGGGTGGTCTCTCGCGCCCTATTTCGACAGCACGACGTGTGTGGCGAGTTCCGTCATCTCGTGGGATTTGACGGAGAAGCCGAGCGCCGGCAGATCGATACCCTCGAACATGGCTTCACCCTTGCCGAGGACGACCGGGGAGATGGCGAAATGCATCTCGTCGATCAGGCCGGCCTTGAGATATTGCCTGACAGTGCTGACTCCGCCGCCGATCTTGACGTCCTTTTCGCCGGCCGCGGCCTTGGCTTTTTCAAGCGCTTCCTCGATGCCGCCGGTGATGAAATGGAAGGTGGTGCCGCCTTCCATGACGATGGGCTCGCGGGCATAGTGGGTGAGGATGAAGGTCGGCGCGTGATAGGGCGGGTTCGGCCCCCACCAGCCTTTCCACTCTTCGTCCGGCCATTCGCCCCTGACAGGGCCGAACATGTTGCGCCCGAGGATGAAGGCGCCGAAGCCGGCCATGCCTGCCGCGCCATACTGGTCATCGACGCCTGTCGTGCCGTCGTCCTTGCCGATCATGGTGCGGAAGGTGCGGGTGGGGAAGAACCATTGGTGCACCGCCATGCCGCCCTTGCCGAGGGGATTTTCAAGGCTCTGGTCGGGGCCGGCGCCGAAGCCATCGATAGAAAGGGAAAATGCAGCAACACGTACACGTGCCATGTCAGCCTCCATCTGATTGCATTTTGAAATCGGTTGAGTTGTTGCATAACCGATCCTATGATGCAACTGGTTTTTCCCACGGAGTCGGATATGAATATCGAAATACGGTCGGGCTGCCCGATCAACCTGACGATGGAGGTGCTGGGCGATCGATGGAGCCTCGTCATCATCAGGGATATCATGTTCGGCAATCGCCGTCACTTTCGCGAGCTCCTGACGCAGTCGGAGGAGGGTATCGCTTCCAATATTCTGGCGGCACGTCTCAAGCGGCTGATGTCCTACGGGCTGATTACCAAGCTCGATGATCCCTCCCACAGCCAGAAGTCGATCTACAGCCTGACGGAAGCCTCGATCCAACTCGTGCCGATGTTTGCGATGATCGGCGCTTGGGGGCGCAAGCATCTGCCGGTCAGTGAGGATCTCAGCATCCGCGCGGAGTTGCTGGAGGAGGGCGGGCAGCCGCTCTGGGACGAGTTCATGGAGGATCTCAGGAGGATCCATATCGACGATCCGATCGGCGGGGCGAATGGATCAGTCAAATCGCCGGTTCTGGCGCGGCTGACGGCGGCGTTTCTGGAAGTGCGCGCCCGGATGGATGTGGCGCGGGGATAGGTTTTTGACCGCCGAGGTTCAGGCTGATTTTGCCGGCCAAGTGGAAAGCGCCTGATCGGCAACGGCGTTCAGCATATCGCGGCTGAATCCGGCTTTGGCCTGCACCGCCATGCCGTGGGTCATTGCCATGACGAATGCCGCCAGCGCCTCCGTGTTGGCCGTTTCCGGCAAATCGCCTTCTGCCTTTGCCTGCTCGAAGCGCTCATGAAGCTGTGCCTGGCCAGCGGCGCGAAAATCGATCAGCGCCTGTCGCACGGGTTCGGTTTCATCCGATCCCGCCACGGCGCCATTGATGCCGAGACAGCCCGTATGATTGGGAAAACGCGTGTTGAGGTCGACCGCATTGTAGAGGATGTGGGCTGCGACCTGGCGCGATGTGGGGAGCTTTAGCGCTTCCGGAAGATAATCCAGATATCGCTCGGAATAGCGATCCAGTGCCCGCCGGAAGAGCGCTTCCTTGTTGCCGAAGGCGGAATAGAGGGCGGGCCTCTCGACGCCGGCAGCCTCTGTCAGGTCAGCATAGGACGTGCCCTCGTAGCCCTTGCGCCAGAAAACGCATAGCGCCGCATCGAGTACTTTTTCCACGTCAAATTCGCGATGGCGTCCCATCAGATCAGCTCGGCCAATTTCATAATGATCGTTATTAAACCACTTGACAGGCTTTGTCTACATTTCATACCAGTCATTACGGTAACGGTCGTTACGAAAAAGTGGCGCTTCCGCTCGCTGAGGGCGGGCAGTGCCCCGATGGTGTGTAGAAAGGATTCCCATGTCGAATATTCTGAAGGGCAAGGTTGCGCTCGTGACCGGCGGCTCGCGCGGGCTTGGTGCTGCTGCGGCGGAGGCGCTTGCCGATCAAGGCGCAGACGTTGCGATCAGCTATGTCGCTTCCGCAGAAAAGGCGGAGGCTGTGGTCGAGAAGCTGCGGGCGAAGGGTGTGCGGGCTCTGGCGATCAAGAGCGACCAGGCCGATATGGCGGCGGCCAAGCCGCTGGTCGATAAGGCGATCGCCTATTTCGGCAAGCTCGACATTCTCGTCAACAATGCGGCGATCGCGGTGCAGGGCAAGACGGTCGATGATCCCGATCTGGACACGGTCAATCTCGATCGCCAGTGGCAGATCAACGTGATGGGCGCAGTGGCGACCACGCGCGCGGCTGCACCCGTGCTGTCGGATGGCGGCCGGATCATCTTCATCGGCTCTCTCCTTGGTACCCATGTGCCGTTCGGCGGTGCTGCCGACTACGCGGGAACGAAGGCGGCTATCGTCGGCTATGCGAAGGGCGTCGCCCGTGATCTCGGCGGACGCAACATCACCGTCAACGTCATCCAGCCCGGTGTGATGCCGACCGACATGTCTGCCGAAGTGCTGGGTGATGGCGTGCCCGACGCCCTCATGAACCTGCACACCATTCGCCGCATCGCGACGCTTGAGGAAGTCTCGGCGCTCATCTGCCATCTGGCCGGACCTCATGGAGGCTACATGACCGGCAGCGTGATCGACGTGGCCGGTGGCCTCGCGATCTGACTGCCGGATCAGGATGGAATTCTCACTCACGCAGTTGAAGGAAAAGAAGATGACCAAGAGCTTTGGTGCAAAATCGACCGCCGACGAAGTGCTTTCCGGTGTCGATCTCAAGGGAAAGCGATTTCTCGTCACGGGCGTATCGTCGGGCATCGGGCTCGAAACAGCCCGCTCACTCGTCTCTCACGGTGCCAGCGTCGTCGGAACGGTCAGGGATCTCGCCAAGGGCGAGCCGGCCACTGCGCCGGTTCGAGACGCGGCTTTGCAAGGCGGCGGCAGTCTGGAATTGATCGCGCTCGATCTGGCATCGCTGCAGAGCGTTCGGGTCGGCGCGGACAGGCTGCTGGCTGACATCAGGCGGTTCGATGCCGTCATCGCCAATGCCGGGGTGATGGCAACGCCGTTCGGGCGGACGGTCGACGGCTTCGAAATCCAGTTCGGGACCAACCATCTCGGGCATTTTGTTTTGATTGACCGGATTGCGCCGCTCATTGCCGATAATGGGCGGTTGGTGGTGCTGTCTTCGCAGGCGCATCGCGTCGCCGATGTCGATCTCGACGATCCGAATTTCGAGCACCAGGAGTATCAGCCGTTTGTCGCTTATGGCCGGTCGAAGACGGCGAACGCTCTCTTCGCAGTGGAATTTGATCGGCGGCATCGTGATCGCGGCATCCGGGCTACTTCGGTAATGCCCGGCAACAGCATCACCGATCTTCCCCGGAATTTTTCGCCGGAGGAGTTGCAGGGTCTTTTGGAAACCGTCGGCAAGGCGCGCGCCGAAGCGGGTCTTGCGCCTGCGGAACTGAAGGAGATTACGCAGGCGGCGGCAACCTCGGTCTGGGCCGCGGTCGTTTCTGACAAGGATGCGATCGGCGGCCGTTATCTCGAGGATTGTGCGGTCGCGCCGTTCAACGATACGCCCAGTCCTTTTGCCGACGGGGTCAGGTCGTATGCGCTCGATGCTGGCAAGGCCAAACAACTCTGGGCGAGAAGCGAGGAGTTGATAGGCGCTGCCTCTTAAGGATCAGGCCGCCACGCTGCCGTAATCCATCGCGTCGAGATCGGCGATAAGGCCGGGACCTGTCGGATTCCATCCAAGGACCCGGCGGGTCTTTTCGCTGGAGGCCGGGAAGTCCAGGCCGGCAAACATCGCCATCCAGCCGAAATGCTCGGCCGCCTTTTCCGGCGCGACCGAGACGACCGGCAGCTTTAGGCCGCGGCCGAGGGCTTCGGCAATCTCGCGGGTCGTGATGCCTTCCTCGGCAACGGCGTTGTAGCGGGCGCCAGGCTCGGCTCTTTCGATCGCGAGCCGGTAGAGCAGGGCGACATCGAGCAGGTGGCCGGCGGGGAAGCGGTTGCGGCCTTCGCCGACATAGGCGGAGACGCCCTTTTCGCGGGCGATCTCGATGAGCGGCGAGATCAGACCCTGCTTGAATGTGTCGTGGACCTGCGGAAGGCGCATGACGGAGACGTTGACGCCCTGGTCGAGCAGGGCGTTGCCGGCAAGCTCGGAGGCGATGCGCGGGTTGGGATGCTCGATGTTGAAGACATCCTCGCTCGCGGGCTCGCCGAGATGGGCGTTGCCGATGCCGGTGCCTGACGTGATGAGGAGAGGGCGGTTCGAGCCCTTGAGTGCCTCGCCCATGGCGTGGATGATGCGGCTGTCCTTCTCGCAATTCGCGACGAACCGGGAAAAGTCATGGTCGAAAGCGGTATGGATGACGGCGTCTGCCTTCTCGACGCCGCTCCGGACACTTTCAGGCTCTTCCAGCACTCCCCGGTGGACTTCGGCGCCCGCCGCATCCAGCGCTTTGGCGCCGGCATCCGAGCGGGTCATACCGATGACATGATGGCCGGCCTTCTGGAGTTCGGGCAGGATGGCCGAGCCGATGAAGCCGGTGGCGCCGGTGAGGAAAATGCGCATGGGTATCTCCTTGTTTCAAAGCGTGCCGTTGCACGCTTTAAGTCCTTGTTTTTTCGCATGTCGTTATCGCAAAACCGCTTCACACTTTTGCGCGACATGCTTTACAGACCCCACTATTGCGCTATAGTTTATGCTGTTAAAGTAGTGACATTATCCTATTATAATGGCTAACAGGAACAGCATGGGCACCGACAGCAACGCGCTTGGCATCTTCCTTCGCGACCGCCGCTCGCGCCTCGATCCGGCGGTGTTCGGTTTTTCGGGGCGTCGACGCACGCCGGGGCTCAGGCGCGAAGAGGTGGCGCAGCGCGCCAATATCAGCCCGACCTGGTACACATGGCTGGAACAGGGGCGCGGCGGCGCACCGTCAGCCGATGTGCTGAACCGGATCGCAGGCGGGCTGATGCTGACCGAGCCCGAGCGCGAGCATCTGTTCATTCTCGGTCTCGGCCGGCCGCCGGAAGTGCGCTACCGCGCCATCGAGGGCATCAGTCCGCGCCTGCAGCGTCTCATCGACACGCTTGAGGTGAGCCCGGCGCTGGTGCGCACGGCTGCCTGGGATATCGTGGCGTGGAACCGCGCGGCCACCATCGTCATGACCGATTACGGCAAGCTGGCGCCTGAAGACAGGAACGTCTTGCGCCTGCTGTTCTCCAACCCTGGTGTCCGCAACGTCCAGCACGATTGGGAGGCGATGGCGCGTTTCGTCGTCGGGGCCTTCCGGGCGGATGCGGCGCGGGCGGGGGCGACTTCGGAAATATCAGATCTGGTGGAGGAGCTTTGCCGCACAAGCGCCGAGTTCAAGCGGATCTGGGAGGAGAACGAGGTGATCGCCCATGGCGAGGGAACCAAGCGGCTGAGACATCCTGTTCTCGGCGATATTGAGCTTGAATATTCCGGCTTTGCAATCGACGGCAGGCCGGATCTCAACATGGTCGTCTATAATCCCGTCGATCCCGATCTCGCCGAGCGTATTCGCCTGATGGTGAGAGATGCAAAAGCCGAGCGGGATTAGGCGCGTCTACGCAGCGTGAATACCGTCAGTTCCGAGGGGCGGCCGAGCCTGAGCGCAAAGCCCGGCCAGAGCGCGGTGCCGTTGTTGACGTAGAGCTGCATGCCGCCGACGTGGTAGTGGCCGGAGACGAAACCGCCATTGGCGCGGGCGACCAGGCGATCGAGGCCGAACACCATGCCGCCATGGGTATGGCCGGACAGCTGCAGCGCAATGCCTCTCTTGGCGGTCTCGGCTGCCATTCTCGGCTGATGATCGAGGAGAATGACCGGCGCTTCGGCCGGAGCGTCTTTCAGCGCCGCGGCAAGATCGGGATTGGGCATCGACCTGCCGAAGGCCGCAAGATCTGTCACGCCGGCAATGACGATGCGGTCCGCCTCACGCTCGATGACGGCGTGTTCATTCATCAGCATGCGCATGCCAAGACTGGCGTCGTGCCGCATCCAATCGTCGTAGCCGAAATAATATTCGTGATTGCCGGGGATGGCGAAGATGCCATCGGGCGCCTCAAGCTTTGCCAGGGGGGCGACATCCGCACGGCGCTTTTCGAGACGGCCGTCGATGAAATCGCCCGTCACGACGATCAGATCGGTTTTCAGATCATTGGCCTTCTTCACGAGCGCTTCGGCCCAGGACGCCGGAAAGAGGCGGCTGAGATGCAGGTCGGTCAATTGCAGCAGGCGATACCCGTCGAAGGCTTCGGGAAGGTCCCGGATTGATATCTCGACATTCTTCACGGGCGGAATGCGCACGGCTCCGGCCACGCCAAAAGCGGCCAGGCCGAAGGCCGCGAGCCCGATGATATAGCGGATCTCAGGGGGCACGACCGGAAATTGTCCCTCGACAAGAGCAAGGACGAGCGAGACGGCATCCAGCGCGATCTGGAAGACGGCCAGCAGGAGCGTCGCGCCGAAGAGGAAATTCAGCACGATAATCAGCGGGCGTGGATATTCGGGCGCGAAGACGGAACCTGACGAGAGACGGTTCAGCAGTACCTGCTGGGAGGCGATGAGAAGCACGCCGGCAAGCAGCGCCTTGGCAGGCCATATCCACGGCAGGGGCAGGATGAAGCGGAGGAGGACGACCAGCCAGGGAAGCCCGAGAATGAAATGGAACATTAAATAGGCCTGTGATTATCAATGCTTATCGGAGGGAATGAAGAGATTGAATCTGGTGTCTCCGGCGTCCTGCGCAAGGGGCTCGTTGTTCTTCACGTCCGCCAGCCCATGTGTGAGCGCTCAGCCTGCCTTCTGTGCTTCGGCAAATAACCAGCCGATCACGGTTTCCCGCGCAGGAGATTTCCGGTAGCGAGGCCAGACGAGATAGATATCCGAAGGGCCGCGCAGCCTGGCTTCGAAGACACGCACCAGCCGGCCCCTCGCCAGATCCTCCGCGACGAAGCCGCCATTGGCGAGAACGATGCCCTGACCGGCAATCGCCGCCTCGATGGCATGCGCGGTCTGCGAAAAGCTGATGCCCTTGAAGGAGGCGCTCCTGCTGTTGGTGAGATGACGCTCGACGAACTCAGGCCAGAGATTATGGGCATCGTGCAGCAGCGGATAGGCAGAGAGGTCCTCGGCCGTGCGCGGTGCATTCCTGCCGGCAAGCAGCAGCGGGCTGCAGACGGCAATGACTTCCTGTTCGAATAGCAACTCGGCATTCAGGCCCGGCCCGAAGGGCGGGCGGCCATAGCGGACGGCGAGATCGACGCCATCGACCACGAAATTCGAGATGCGCTCGGTCGCCAGAATATGCAGATCGAGATCGGGGTGCAGAGCCGTGAAGTCAGGCAGGCGCGGGATCAGCCATTTGGATGCAAAGGTCGGCGTCGTGCTGATGGTGAGCTTGATCGCCTGCGGCTTCAGCTCGTCCGTTGCCCGCGCGATGATCTCGAAGGCGCGCCTGATATCGGCGATATAACGTCGGCCCTCGGCCGTCAGCGCCAGCGTGCGGGGAAGCCGCTCGAACAGGGGCAAGCCGAGCTGCGCTTCGAGCCCGCGAACCTGCTGGGCGACGGCGCCCTGCGTGACGCCGAGCTCTTCGGCGGCGAGCCTGAAGTTCAGGTGGCGCGCCGCGACTTCGAAGGCTCTGAGGCCATTGAGGGAGGGAAGCTTTCCCGGGATATCGCTCATCGAGTAGTTTTTCTACTGCCATAAAAGAGGAGAACTGTTTCGCTCTCGCGCGATGGACATGGTATCGTCTGCAGGAACATCCATCAATCGGCGATATCACTTCAGGAGGCACTGGGCATGTCAGTAGAAAAAGTGGCTGTTATCACGGCAGGCGGCAGCGGCATGGGGGCCGAGAGCGCAAGACGGCTCGCGGGTGACGGATACAAGGTCGCGATCCTGTCCTCGTCGGGCAAGGGCGAGGCGCTTGCCAAGGAGCTCGGCGGTGTCGGCGTGACCGGCTCCAACCAGTCGAACGACGATCTGAAGCGGCTGGTGGATTCCGCCATGAAGGAATGGGGCCGCATCGACGTTCTCGTCAACAGCGCCGGCCATGGGCCGCGCGCAGCGCTCAACGAGATCACTGACGAGCAGTGGCATACGGGCATGGACGTCTATCTGATGAACGTCATCCGCCCGGTGCGGCTGGTGACGCCGATCATGCAGGCGCAGAAGAAGGGCGCGATCGTCAATATCTCGACGGCCTGGGTCTTCGAGCCGTCGACGATGTTCCCGACTTCGGCCGTCTTCCGCGCCGGCCTTGCCGCCTATACCAAGCTCTTTGCCGATACCTATGCGGCCGAAAATATCCGCATGAACAACGTATTGCCCGGCTGGATCGACAGCCTGCCGGCGACCGAGGAGCGTCGCGAAACCGTGCCGATGCAGCGCTACGGCACGAGTGCGGAAGTGGCGGCGACCATCGCGTTTCTTGTGTCGGATGGGGCGGGCTATATTACCGGCCAGAGCCTGAAGGTGGATGGCGGGTTGATGCGCTCGGTTTGAGGGCGTGCTGCTTACGCTCGATGGCGGGCGGCTGGTCGTCGAGGGCAGGGTAGCTTGAACTATTCGGCTCTCAGCCTATTGTCAGGCGGTGGACATTGCGCCCATGCCCGCGACGATCGAGAAGGCCAGATGCCATGAACAAATTCACAGTAACCATCACGCGCGAGATCGAGGCCGATAGCGCCGAGGAGGCCGCGCTTCTCCTCTATCAGGAACTCGCCAGGGATGCGGCGCCGCTTCGTTATCTGGTCGCGGACGAGACGAAGAGGACGAGGACTGTGACGCTGGATCGGGCAAAGGCGGATGAATTCGCCGCTGTCGATCATACTGCCGATCCGGGTAACTGGTAGGCGTGATGGGAGGGGCTGAACCGCGCCGGACACCAGACTGAACCAGCTGGCCGGGTCGATCATTTCTTCTCGCCGAGATACCGGAACAGTGTCTCTTTCCATGCCTCGTCATGAATCGCTTCGAGAATGGCGACATCGATGGGTTTGCGATAGCGGCTGCCGGCCGGCATCGCCATGCCGTAATTCTGGGGTTCGAAGACCGTGTCCAGCACCTGCACGCTGGTGGCAAACTGCTGTTCGGCCGTCCAGGCCAGCAGCGGCTTATCGTAGACGAAGGCATCGATGGAGCCTGATGTCAGCGCCCTGAAGCCATCCTGCACATTGGCGAAATCCCGGTGCCTGATGCGTTCTTCATCGAGAAATCCTGTCGTCGCCGATCCCGACACGGCGCCGACGCGCACCCGCGGCAGGTCTTCTGAACCATTGACCAGTCCTCTGATCTGGCGCGTCGTGAGTGCGGAGGTAACGCTTGCGGTGAAGACGGCGATGGTGATGATCGACATGACCATCCAGAGGATTGCGAGCGTTCGCCCGCCGAGCGTCTTCGGGCCGCGATGACCGGTACTCGCCTGCGTCATCGCTTCGGCCGACCACCAGATGCTGGCGCCGAGCCCCCTGGCTGCGCCGCCGCCGAAATCCTCGTTATGGCGGTGCTCGAAGAGCCAGATCAAGGCGCCGACCGCCAGCGAGATGCCGATGAGGGCGCCGACCGCTTGCAGGAAACCGAGGGAAGTCATCGTCTGGGTGATCTCGTACCAGACGGAAGCGCTGTGGACGGAGACGGCGATGCCGAGGCCGGTATTGTAGAATGGCTGGGAGAAATCGACATTGCGCTCCCGGTCGGCCGTGATGGTGATGGCGGCGACGGAGAGATCGTAGTCGCCGCGCTTTGTTGCCTCGAGCAGGCTCTGCACCGAGGGTTCCTCGACCAGCCGATATTTGAGCCCGAGTTTCTCCGCGACCTGCCGCCAGAGTTCGATCGACAGGCCGGTCCAGCTGCCATCCGATCCTTTCATGGCAAAGGGTGGGGCCTCCTTGGTGCCGACCACCAGTTCGCGATTTGGAAATTCGGGCGGGGCGGCGAGGGCCTCGTGCGGCAGGGATATGCCGAGGCAGGAGAGAAACAGCAACGTGCAGACCCACAGGTTCCGATATCTGCCGATGCCGGGCGAGGAAGTGATGGTCGCTGTCATGCACCTTCTCCCGCTTCTGATTGCTCCGTCCGAGGACCTGTTGGCCGCCAGAGGTATGGGCGGCCATGCCGAAGGCAAGCCCGAATGCGGCGATCGGCTGCAGCGACGACCGGTTTATCCTCAACGA
The DNA here is from genome assembly GCF_000281145.1 of Rhizobium sp. CF142. Taxonomy (NCBI): domain Bacteria; kingdom Pseudomonadati; phylum Pseudomonadota; class Alphaproteobacteria; order Hyphomicrobiales; family Rhizobiaceae; genus Rhizobium; species Rhizobium sp. CF142. The sequence goes on from NZ_AJWE01000047.1 coordinate 17,302, forward strand.
CTGCAGGCATCCGACAAGTACGCAACGGTAAATGCAACGTCGATTTACGGTCGGCGAGGTGAGGAACCTGCCAGCAGGCCCAGCACACTGCGCAGGTTACATGACCTTCGAACTGAGTTCGTCCTCTGAAGGCAATTTCGCGCCTCTTGTAGCCCTGAAATTCTTGTGAAATGCTATCTTAAGTAGATAGATCTACTCTCTGAACAGAGTCGCTTGCGTCTTTTTTCTGTGCGAGCGCCGATGCAGTGAGTACATTTCGAATGAGAACTTTAAATGCAGCCGGAAGAATTGCGCAGATCGGAATACGCATACAAAAAAGGTAAGTTGTTTATCATACTCCTGATTTTCTTTGCTGTGGCCGTGGGATGCATATTGCTGTGCTTTAACCCGCCGCGAGGCGCAAACCTTCTGGCCGTTTATTGCTTTGCGGCCCTGGTCGTGCCGTTCTGTGGCATCGTGGTTTTGTTTTTGCTGTCAATGCTCTTCTCGACAAAGGCGGGCCTCGTCATGTCGACGGCTGGGCTCCGTCTGCAGATTTTTCCCAATCAAGTAGTGCCGTGGTCGGCTGTCCGAAGCTTTGACAGGCTGCGGGGTAAAGGCTTCGACAACATAGTTCTTCACCTTGATCCAATAGTTGCCAAGAGCTTCACGAGGAGAAGATTGTCTCCTGGGTCGATTGGCTCACGCAATCAGGTTGGCATCCCTTTGAAACTTCTCAAAGGGGATCCTGATGAAATCCTCGATGAATTGATTGAGTTGGCATCCGAAGCCCACGAGGCCGAGCGTCGGGCACGGCTGGAGGAGGAGCCGATTGAACCCGAGGATGAGGTCGCCGCGCCGGAACCGGCTGTCAACAGTCCCGGGCGTCCGCTCTTTACCTATGCTCTCATCGGGATATTGGTAGCCGTTTACGTCTGCGAACTCGTTTTCGGTGTCGATATGCCGAAGGCCGGTTCTCCAAGCACGCGAACGCTTCTCGTTCTCGGCGGGACATTTCGGCCAAGCATTATAGCTGACAGCGAGTGGTGGCGGCTGTTTACCGCACCGCTCCTGCATGGAAGCCCTCTCCATCTGGCGGTCAACTGCATTTCCCTATGGTTTGCAGGAGGGATTTTTGAAAGGCTGGTTGGCTGGCGCTGGTTTGCAGCGATATTTTTCATCAGTGCTCTTGGCGGATCGATTGTATCTGTCTGGATCAATCCGCCAGATATCGTTGGTGTCGGCGCATCGGGTGGCATCGTGGGGCTATTTGCGGCAGTTATCGCTGTCAGCATTCGCTTTCGATCCACTCCGCTTGCACAGCCTCTCCAGATGGGGGCTATCCAAATCCTGGTTCCCTCGCTCCTGCCCATTATTTTCGGGGCCAAGAACGGTGAGCATATCGATTATGCCGGGCATCTTGGCGGTGCGTTGGCAGGAGCAGCGCTAGCGCTACTCCTCGTCGTTTTCTGGCCGCGTGAGCGCCCGAATCCTCGTTTTGGTGCGGCTGCGGTTGCCTTCAGCGCGCTGTTCGTCATCGTTGCAGTTCTTTCGCTCTGGCCTATCAGCAACCTGCGGCAGTTTATGGTCGATGACCCGATGGCGAACTATTTCGCAGGCAATTATCAGCGGGCAGCGACGGGCTTCGCAGCCTCCGCTGCCGAGGATACCAAAGTCGCTCCCTACTATAATATTTGGCGTTTTCTGGCTCAGAGCAGAGGTAATGATATCAAGGCGACCGAGGATCTTGTGGTTGCTGCCCATCAAATGGACCAATCGACGTGGCCTTACCCCGTCTATAGTCTTTTTCTGGGCGAGCTGAATCCGGATGAGCTAATGGCCAAAGCCGGCGATGATAATCAGCGCTGCGAAGCCGCATTCTACAATGGCGAATGGTATCTCTTCGGCGGGATCGTTCAGGAGGCGCGCCAGCATTTTGAGACTGCCTTGTCGACCTGCCCGAAGACCTACATGGAATATAGCGGCGCGCAGGGCGAGCTGGGGAAGCTCAACGCGCGATAGTTGCTTCCGTCTCTGCGCGACCGTGCGATCAACGACACCGCCTTGCGAAGGATAGCCTCGGATCATCCACCGCGTCAGATTGCTGAACGCAGCTCACAAGCCTTTCCGGCATCCTGCCGCTAATCCGGATAATCTGCGGACGCTATATCCCCTCAGGCGCCTGATCGCGTCCATCAAATTTCCAACAGCATTGCGAGGGATAAGCCATTGAGAACATCCGGATTTGCCGCAACCGATGCGAACACGCCGTTGCAACCTTTCTCCTTCGATCGCCGGGAATTGCGTCCCGAGGACGTGGCGATCGATATTTTCTATTGCGGGGTCTGCCACACGGACCTGCACATGGCCCGCAACGACTGGGGCTTTTCGGCCTATCCCGTCGTGCCGGGGCATGAGATCGTCGGGCGGGTGTCGGCCGTCGGCAGCAGCGTTTCGCGCTTCAAGGTGGGCGACAATGTTGCCGTTGGCACGATCGTCGACAGCTGCATGGAGTGCCCCAATTGCCGGGGCAACGAAGAGCAGATGTGCTACAAGGGCGTCACCGTCACCTATAACGGCCAGGACCGGGTGACCGGCGAGACGACCTATGGTGGCTATTCCGATCATATCGTCGTGCGCGAGGAGTTCGTTCTCAGCGTGCCTGACGGGCTCGATCTTTCACGCGTCGGGCCGTTGCTGTGTGCCGGCATCACCGCCTATTCGCCGCTGCGCACCTGGAATGTCGGTCCCGGCAGCCGGGTGGGCGTGATCGGGCTTGGCGGGCTCGGGCATCTGGCCGTGAAGTTTGCCTCGGCACTCGGCGCTGAAGTGACGGTGCTGACGCGTTCGGAGGGCAAGATCGGCACGGCGCGGGAACTTGGCGCCGACAAGGTGCTGCTGTCGACCGATGCGGCGCAGATGGAGACAGCCGCCTTCGCCTTCGACGTGATCATCGATACCGTTCCCTATGAGCATGATCTCAGCCCCTATCTCAACACGCTCGATTCCGACGGCACGCTGGTGATTGCCGGGTCGCTGGTCGATACGCCCAAATTCAGCAACCTGCCGCTGATCATGGGGCGCCGGCGCATTGCCGGTACGCCGAGCGGCGGTATAAAGCAGACGCAGGAGATGCTGGATTTCTGCGGCCGCAAGAACATCCTGCCGGAATGCGAGATGATCGCAATGGGGGACATCGCCAAGGCCTTCGAGCGGCTGGAGAGGGGCGACGTGCGCTACCGTTTCGTCATCGACATGGCGACGATGCCGGCCGCTCAGGCAGCTTGAGATCCTGATCGTTTCGGAATGGCGCGTAGGGCCTCGATGAACACCGAAAGGGCCGGCGGCATCTGTCGCCGGCTCGGATAATAGAGGGAATAGCCAGAGAAGGGTTTGCAGTAATCCTCGAGCACGCGGACCAGCCGGCCGCTTGCGATATGCTGCTCGGCGAAATCCTCGAAGATATAGACGAGGCCGGAGCCAGAAAGGGCGGCCTCGATCATCATGTCGGCATCATTGACCATGAAGCTGCCCGACACCTTCACCTCGATATCGCGGCCATCCTCCTCGAATTCCCAGGCATAAGGCCCCGCCAACGAGGCCATGTAGTAGGTGACGCAATCGTGGTCGGCGAGATCGCGCGGGGTCTTCGGTGCCGGATAGCGGGCGAAATAATCGGGCGAGCCGACGACCGCCGCGCGGATATCCGGTCCGATACGGAGCCCGATCATATCCTTGTCGACGCGCTCGCCGAAGCGAATGCCGGCATCGAAGCGCGAGGCGACGATATCCTCGAAACGGTCGCCGACGATGAGCTCTACGCGGATATCCGGGTAGGTGCGGTGGAACTCCGGCAGGATCGGCATGACGAGCGACGCGGCGGCATGTTTGCCTGATGTGATGCGCACCGTGCCGGAGGGTTTCTCCCTGAAATGGCCGAGCTCCTGCAGGCCGCGGCTGATTTCGGCGAAGGCGGGCTGGAGGGTGAGAAGCAGGCGTTCGCCGGCCTCCGTGGTGGCGACGCTGCGGGTGGTGCGGGCGAGAAGGCGCATGCCGAGCCGCTCCTCCAGCTGCCGCATCATGTGGCTGAGGCCTGAGGAGGACATGCCAAGGCGGGCAGCTGCTTTGGTGAAGCTGCGCTCTTCGGCGACGATGACGAAGGCGGCGAGATCATCGAAATCGTGGCGTTTCATTTCTGATCTGCTTTCAGGAATGGATACAGACTGCTGGGTGTTGCTCACATATCTAGGGCAGGGGTGAGGAGGCCCGCAAGATGCGTGCTGCTTGGGCGGGAAGGCCGTCGGTTTCGCAAATCCGGAATGACAGAGATTTTACCTCATGCTAATGTAGAATCCACTGATTGGTGGAGGAGCAACCATGAGTATTTTCGACGGCTTAGGCGGTGTTCTCTCTGATGTGCTTGCCGGCAGGCAGGTCGATTATGCCGCGGTTGCAACCAGAATATTCGACAATGCCGGAGGGCTGCAGGGTATCGTCTCCCAGCTCAATTCGGCGGGTCTCGGCGAGCAGGTCTCATCCTGGATCGGCACCGGCCACAATCTTCCCGTATCGGCAGAACAGATCCAGGCGGCCCTATCGTCGGATCAGCTGCGCGATCTCGCCGCCAAGTTCGGCGTCAATGCCGACGATGTGTCCAAGCTGCTTGCCGAGCATCTGCCGAAGGCCGTCGATGCGGCAACGCCCAATGGAACCGTTTCATAGGCTTCAAAGACTTTGGGTCTCGAAGACTTGGGGCCTCAAGACCCTGGGGCCTCAAAGACGTGCATGCCGTGAACTGCCCCCAACACGAGGATATCCCATGATTGCGAGATTGCTTGTGCCCGCTTCCGCCGGAGCGTTGATTGCCGCCGCCTTCTTCGTTTCGCCCTTCTCCGTTTCTCCGGCCTCCGCGCTGACCATGAAGGAATGCAGCGCCAAATATCAGACTGCCAAGGCCGATGGTTCGGCCAAGGACATGAAGTGGAACGATTTCCGGGCGAAGTTCTGCGGCGCGGATGCGGCCGCCGAAGATGCCGCCGATGACAAGGCAGTGGCCGCAACGACGGACAAAGAGCCCGCAAAGCCGACGGTCAAGGCCCCCAAGGGTGTGACCATGCCGAAGGCGATCGACAAGAAATATGCCAGCGAGACGCCCGCCAAGGGCCGGCTGCATACCTGCGTCGACAGCTATCATGCCAACAAGGATGCCGGCACGCTCAACGATCTGAAATGGATACAGAAGGGCGGCGGCTACTGGAGCCTGTGCAACACGGCGCTGAAGGCCGGTGGCTGAGACGCAGGCTGGCGGGTGGCGGCCGATGACTAACGCGGCGCCGCCTCCGCCATTTCTTCGCGATCCTGCAGGATGCGGTCGATCAGGCCCCATTCCAGGGCTTCCTGCGCGGTCATGAAGCGATCGCGATCCATCGCCTGCTCGAATTCGTCATAGGATCGGCCGCAATGCTCGGCGTAAAGGCGCGTCATGAGCTGCTTGGTCTTCCTGATTTCCTCGGCATGGATCAGCATATCGGACGCCTGGCCCTGGAAGCCGCCGAGGGGCTGGTGAATGAGGATGCTGGCATTCGGAAGGGCATACCGCTCTCCCGGCTGGCCCGCCATCAGCAGGAAGGAGCCCATCGAGCGGGCCGTTCCCATGCAAAGCGTGTGCACCGGCGCGCGGATGAAGCGCATCGTGTCGTACATGGCAAAACCGCTGGTCACGACGCCGCCCGGCGAGTTGATGTAGAGATTGATCGGTTTCTTGGGATTTTCGGCTTCGAGGAACAGAAGCTGGGCGCAGACGAGGGCCGAAACGGTATCGTTGATCTCGCCGTTCAGAAAGATGATCCGCTCGCGCAGGAGACGGGAATAGATGTCGAAGGACCGCTCTCCTCTTGAGGATTGTTCGACGACCATAGGGACGAGTTGCATCGCTTCGCGCATCGGCGAACTCCAATCGTTTGGGACTGTGACGGGTAAGGCTTGCCGCGTCAGGCGGCGAGCATCAGGGTCGGGCTGTTGCTGTTGGCGACCGATCTCGTGAGACGTTCGAAGGTCGCGCCAGTCAGTTCGTGGATGATCCGCAGGCTGGTTCCGCCCGACGCATTGGGCGCGATCGCGAAGGTGACGATGCTTTCCAGGAAGGGCGGGGCATCGTCGCGCAATCTGTAGCGAACCTCCTTGCCCGGTGTCTCGGAGAGCGATTGCGGATCGGCAAGCGCTTCCTTCGGCAGCCATCTCTCGCGAAATTCGGCGATGCTGATCGCACGCCAGACCTTTTCCGGCGGCGCATCCAGCTCGTATCTCTGTTCGAAGCCGGTTTGCTGTTGCTCGGCCTGTGCTTGGGCCTTCACCTCGTTCATTGATCCATATCCTTCAGCAGGAGCTTGAGAGCGTCGACGCGCGCCGGCCAGTAGGCGCGGTATTTCGCCAGCCATTGGGCGATAAGGGCTAGCCCATCCGGATCGACCTCGTAGTTCACGAAACGGCCCTCCCTCTGTTCGCGCACCAGCCGCGCCGACCGCAACACGGCGAGATGCTGGGACATTGCCGGCTGGCTGATATCCATGCCCTGGCGCAGCGCGCTGGCATTCATGCTGCCATTCGCCAGCTTCTCGAAGATCGTGCGGCGGGTCGGGTCGGCGAGCGCTCGAAAAATGTCGTGTTCCATCATGACAACACATAAGCACACACTTATGCGATTCGCAAGTGTGTCGTATGGGCGCGTCACTCCGCCCGATGCAGCTTCTGCCGGGCTACATCCAGAATCTCATCCGCCGTCTCTTCATCGGTCACAATACGCGCCAAAGTCAGTGAGCCCACCAGCATGGCGAAGGCGGCCATTCCCTTGCGGCGGCCGGCCTTGGTGCCGGCAGGGCCAGAGCTGAAGACGGAGAACATGTCCTCGATGACTTTGGTGGCCGTTTCTCGCGCCTCCGGGCCGGACCGGGCGAGCTCGCTGCCGAGGGAGGAGATGGGGCAGGAGGGCACGGCTTTGCCGCCGGCCCGGGTGGCTTCGATATAGGCGTTAACGACATCGTCGAAGCTGGCCTCGTCGCGCACTTTGCGCATGCTTCCGGCGACCTGGTCTCCGGCCTTTTCCAGCGCTTCGGCGACCAGATGATCCTTGCTTTCGAAGTGGCGGTAGAAGCCGCCTGGCGTCAGGCCGGCAGCGGCCATGATGTCGGCGACGCTTGCTTCAGCAATGCCCGAACGCCTTATCTCGTCGGCTGCGGTGGCGACGATGGTCTGGCGCGTCCTTGCCGCTTCCTCGTTTGATTTTCGCATTTCCGGTCTCCAGCACCTTGACAATTTAGATTGTATCTAACATCTAATTAGATGTCACTCGTAATCTAAATTTCAAGGGCGGGCGATTTGTAACGGGCGAGCCTTGTGGTTCGCTCCGGCGCAATCCTGCACCCTTTTCACCACTGGAGAAGACTATGTCCAAGACCTATCTCGTGACCGGAGCCACAGGCAAAACCGGCAAGCATACGACCCGCATCCTCCTGGAAAAGGGCCATAAGGTGCGCGCGCTCGTGCATAAGGAAGATGCGCGTTCTCAAGCACTCGCCGAGGCGGGGGCGGAGATCGTGGTCGGCGATCTGACCGATCATGATGCCGTCATCAGCGCGGTCGCGGGCGTGAACGCCGCCTATCTCTGCTATCCAATCCGCCCGGATCTCATCGATGTGACGGCCTATTTTGCCGATGCCGCACGGCGGGCAAAGCTCGAGCTCATCGTCAATATGTCGCAAATCTCGGCGCGCGAGGTGGCAAAAAGCCATGCTGCCCGCAACCATTGGGTCGCCGAGCGCGTGCTGGACTGGTCGGGTGTGCCGACCGCCCATATCCGCCCGACCTTCTTCTCCGAATGGCTGACATTCCCCTGGGTGAGCAATGTCATTGCCAATGAGGGCATGATCGAGCTGCCCTATGGCGAGGGAAGGCATGCGCCTGTTGCTGGCGAGGACCAGGCGCGGCTGATTGCGGCCATGCTGGAAAACCCGGCCGAACATGCTGGCAAGATCTATCCGCTGTTCGGTCCGGTGGAGCTCAGCGAGGCGGAGATCGCAGCAAGGATGAGCGAAGCGCTCGGCCGCAAGATCGGCTACCGGCCAGCGACTGCCGAAGCCTATACGGCGCGCCTGAAGAGTTTCGGCCTTGACGATTTCATCATCCAGCACTTCCTGTGCATTGCCGAGGACTGCCGCAACGGCGTCTTTGCGGGGACCAACAACGTCATCGAGCAGTTCACGGGAACGCCGCCAATGACGGTGGAGGCTTTCGTCGAGCAAAATCGCGCCGCCTTCGATCGCGCTTAAGTCGGGCAACCGGCTGGCTTCAATGCCCAGACGGAACTGGCGCATTCGACCGACGTGGATGCGTGAAGCGGGATTTCGACGGATGGGGCGGCCTTGCTTCCGTCCCATCCGTCACCATTCAATCCGACCGCCTTGAGCCGCTATGATCCTTCGTCCGGACATGAATGTCGCATTGAGCTTTCGTGCGGATACCGCTATCACGGATTCAATACCGAGGTAGGGGCCTCGCGGCGCAGGGGAACGATGCAACGTCGTCTGGACAGGATCGAGCAATGGCTGGTGCGCATTCTGTGCACCATTGCGCTCGTCTTCGTCGGTCTTGCGCATCAGGTTCCAGCCGTCGCCGAAGATGCTCTAAGCCCTGCGGCACTTGCTCAATATGTGCTGCCTGACGGCACGCTGCCGACGCTCTGCGTTACCGTTGTCGACGATCACGGCAAGGAGCATGGCAAGATTGCGCATCTCAATCCGTGCGAGGCCTGCCGCATCAGCGCTTCCGTCGTGCTGCCGCAGCCTGCCGATATCACCGGTGCGCGCATCGGCTTTACGTTCAAGGTGGAGCTGCCGCGCCGCGTCGAGGCTTTCCATCGCCAGCTTTTCCCGCCGAATACCGGGCCGCGCGCCCCGCCTGCCAATCCGATCCTTGCCTGAACCCGCATTGCGGCAAAGGCCGTGATGCGTCTTGCAATCATGGCCTGGCCGCGTTGACGCCGCCGGCCGAGGATTCGGATCCACTTCCATGTCTATCATCACTGCCACCGAGGGGGCAGAGAGTGCCGTACCAGGCGTTTCGCTCTATCGCGCCATCTGGCGCTGGCACTTCTTTGCCGGCCTGCTCGTCATTCCCTTCCTGCTCAATCTCGCCATTACCGGCTCGCTTTATCTCTTCAAGGACGAGATCAACGATACGGTCTTTGCCTATCGCTATGTCGTCGTGCCCTCGGGCGAGGCGCTGTCGCCGCAGAAGATTGCCGATATCGCAGCGGCTGCCGTCCCGGGCTCGGTTGCGAGCTCCTACAAGGACCCGGCCGGGCTCGACCGGTCGGCGATCGTCACGGTGTCTTCGGATGCCGGCCAGACGTTGGTCTTCGTCAATCCCTATGACGGCAAGGTGCTTGATACGGTTGGCTCCACCGAGGAGTTCAACTATGTCGTCAAGCGCATCCACAGCCTTGCGCTGTTCGGCAGCTTGCCCAACAAGCTGATCGAGATCACGGGCGGTTTTGCCATGGTGCTGGTCGTGACCGGCATCTATCTCTGGTGGCCGCGGCGGCAGACGGGTGGTGTAGTAACCGTGCGCGGCACGCCTTCACGGCGGGTCTTCTGGCGCGATCTCCATGCGGTGACAGGCGCCTTCGCCGGTATCTTGATCTTCTTCATGGCGATGACGGGAATGCCCTGGTCCGGCTATTGGGGCGCCAATGTCAACGCCTGGCTGACGAGCCACGATCTCGGCTATCCGGTGCAGCTGTGGGATGCCGTGCCGAAATCGCAGAAGGTGACGGAGGATATTCTTCCCAAGGCCGGCTGGATCGTCGAGAAGGCGCCGGTGCCGCTGTCGGAGATTGCGGCGGCGCAGTCGATGAAGCCGATCGGGCTTGACAAGGCGGTGGAGATTGCGCGGGGTCTTGGCATGGCGCCGGGTTTCGATCTTGCCATTCCCGGCAGCGAGACGGGCGTTTATACGGCGGCGGTCTATCCTGACGATCTCACCAACGAGCGCACGCTTCATATCGACCAATATTCCGGCAAACCGCTCATCGATCTATCCTTCGGGCAGTATCCCTTTTTCGGCCGGGCGATCGAATGGGGCATCAACGTGCATCAGGGCCAGGAATTCGGGCTCTTCAACCAGTTGCTGATGCTGGCGACCTGCCTCGTCATCATCCTCTCCTGCGTAACCGGCATCGTCATGTGGTGGAAGCGGCGACCGGCGGGAAGGCTCGGAGTGCCGCCCATGCCGCCGCGACGCTCGGTCTATCTCGGGCTCTGGACCATTGTGCTCGCCTTCGCCATCGCCTTTCCGATGAGCGGATTGGTGATCCTGGTGATGATCGCCTTCGACCAGATGGTGATCCGCTTCGTGCCGCCGCTGAAGCGCGCCTTTGCCTGAGGAGGGGATGATGAAGACGATTGTTTCTCTCTTCGTGGCCCTGATGATCGCGACGGCTGCGGTGGCGCAGGAGCCGACGATCAGGATCGACCATGCGGCCTCGCATTCCATGGTGCCGGGCGCCAAGGTCGGCGACGGTTATCTTGTTATCACCAATACGGGAAGCGAGCCGGACCGACTTGTTGCCGCAAGCTCGGATCGGGCGAAGACCGTGCAATTGCACCAGATGACCATGGCAAACGGCATCATGACCATGCGTGAGTTGAAGGGCGGGCTTGCCATTCCGGCCGGGCAGACGGTGACGCTGGAGCCGAATTATCATCTGATGTTCCAGAACGTCGAAAAGCCCTTCAAGCAGGGCGAGACGATCCGGGCGGTGCTGAGCTTCGAGAAGGCTGGTGAGATCACGGTCGATTTCGCCGTCGGAAAAATCGCCGGGCCGCTGGACGATGTCGGTGGGGCCAGTGGCGGCATGGATCATGGCAGCATGGACCATGGGGCGATGGATATGCCGGGCATGGAAGGCATGGACATGTCCGGGCCGCCGCCTGAGAAGGCCATTCCCGCGACGCTGAAGACGATGTTCGAGCGGCCGGACAAGCCGCTGACCATTCTGCCCGTGGTCGTGCAAAATGACTGGGCGATTGCCGGCTGGCAGCAGGATGAGCGGGGCGGGCGCGCGCTGTTGAAGAAGGGGCATCATGGCTGGAGCGTCTTTCTCTGCAGCGGTGATGGGATCAGGGACGCGGCGGCGCTGGAGAAGGCCGGGCTTTCGGCTGACGATGCCAAGGCGCTGGCGGGGGATCTCGCGGAGGCTGAAGCCAGGCTCGACCCCAAAGTGCTGGCGCTGTTTGCGAGCTTCGAAGGCACCGTCATGATGGCGGGCGAGGCCGGTGACGCCGGTCAGGGCGGCCATCAGGGGCATGGCCAATGAGCGCGCGCACCCTTGCCATTTCAGGTTTTGCCGCAAGTGCGGTCTTCGTCGGCGCGCTCGTCGCGCTGATGGTGTCGCTCTATCTTTCGGAGCCGCGCACGGGGCCTTTCAACACGCGTTTTTCTCTCGTCGACGACAGAGGCAATGCGGTCAACCAGTCGATCTTCCAGGGGCATCCGGCGCTCGTCTATTTCGGCTATACCCATTGCCCGGAGGCCTGCCCGACGACGCTCTACGAGGTGGCCGACTGGCTGGTGACGCTCGGCGATCAGGGCAGGGCGCTGAAGGCCTATTTCTTCTCGATCGATCCGGAGCGGGACACGCGAGAGGTGATGCATGATTACGTCACCGCCTTTTCCAGCCGCATCACGGGCATTACCGGTGAGCCGGCGGAGATGAGGAAGGTCTCCGACGGCTGGTTCATCCATGCGTCGAAGCTGCCGAGCGAAGACGGCAATTATCACATGAGCCACACGGTTTCACTGCTGATGATCGGCGCCGATGGGCGGCTGAAGGGGTTGATTCCGTACGGCACGGATCGGGATGAGGCGCTGGCGAAGATCCGTGATGTGTTGCTCGGCGGAGGGGTGTGAGATGACGGCCCTTCGAACAAAGCGCAAACCCCAGCAGCAAATTGCAGCATCGCCCGGAATAAATCCGCTCTCCAACTGTCTAACCAGGCAAGGGCCAAACGCCATCGCCTGTCCCAATGAAACCGAAAGGCATGATCTGATGTCTCAACTGACCCGCATTCTCTCCGTCGCCGCCATCGCGAGCATCGCCCTTGCCGGCCAGGCTTTTGCGCATGCGCATCTGAAAAGCTCCGCACCCGCCGACAAGGCAGCCGTCGCGTCCCCCGGCGAACTCGATCTCACCTTCACCGAGGAACTGAACCTCAAGTTCAGCGGCGTTACCGTCACCGGGCCGGACAAGGCAGAGATCAAACTCGGCGACGCCATGCTCGAGGATGGCGACAAGGTGCTGATGGTGCCGGTGTCTGATAAGCTCGCTCCCGGCAGCTATACGGTCGACTGGCATGTGCTTTCGACCGATGGGCACAAGACAGAGGGCAACTTCAGCTTCACCGTAAAGCCCTGATGACACCTGATACCGCCAACATCGCCTGCCGTTTCGTCTTCGACGGGGCTGTCCTATTTCTCTGGGGCAGCGGCGCCTATCTGTGGCTGCTCGTGCCCGAGGGCTTGAGCGACTGCATCTGGGCGAAGCTCCGGGCCGTGCGTGTTGCCGCGGTGGCGCTGGCTGTCATTGCAACAGTGGTGGTGCTGCCGGTGCGCTGCGCCATGCTCGGCAATGGCTGGGCGGATGGGCTGGACGGGGATGTGATGACTTCAGTGCTGACGGGGACCTCTGTCGGCACTGCCTGGGCCTGGCAGGCGGTGTTCGCCGCATTTCTCCTCGTGGTGACATTGCTGCCGTTACGGCAGAAGGTTGCCGCTACGGCTGTCGTCTCCGCGCTTCTTCTCTGCGGCCTGTCGCTGACCGGCCATGCGGCCATGAATGACGGGTGGCTGCGGGTGCTGCACCGGGCGAACGACATGGTGCATCTGCTCTCGGGCGGCGCCTGGGTCGGGGCGCTGATCCCCGTGGCGCTCGTGCTTTCCCGGCTTGGCGACAGCACGATAGGGGCCGATGCGCTGACAGCGCTGATCCGTTTCTCGACGGCGGGGCATGTGGCGGTGGCGCTGGTCATTTTATCCGGGGTTGCCAATAGTCTGCTGATCATCGGCGGCTTGCCGCTTGACTGGAGCGTGCCGTATCAGCGGCTGCTTTTCCTGAAGATCGCGCTTGCCTTGCTGATGATGCTGATTGCCGTCTTCAACCGCTATGGGCTGGTGCCGCGCATGGGGCGGTCTCACGCTGCCGGGAAAGCGCTGGCGGCGGGGACCGTGGGGGAGCTCGTCATCGCCGCCTGTGTTGTCGCGCTTGTTGCCTGGTTCGGGACGCTGGAGCCGTTTCCGGGGTAGGGCAGACTGCTGAAACCCGGGACGACATGGGGTTGCAACGCGGTCCTTGCTGACCTTCTCGCTTTCCGCACGCAAACCAGTTAAACGGGTGGGAACAACACGTTGCGAGGTTGTAAGCGATGGCTGGAAAAGCAGAATATACCGTGTTCCAGGGACGCGCAGGAGATCACAACGACCTGGCGATGCCGGGTGCGAAGGCGATCGGCGAGGAATTGGAACGCCGAACCGGCATTTCTCCTGCCGTGATCGGCACCCCGGAGCCCGCCTTGAATGCCGGTTGGCGCGAAGAGCTCGACGCGGCACTGCCGTCGCTCAAGGAGTTGCAGTCCCGATTTGACAACGTGTTGGCCGCAGGCGCGGCGTCGATCGCCGCCACCAGCCGGTGCGCGGTCTCGCTGGCAACCCTTCCAACCGTTGCGAAGCACCGTCCCGCGGCCTGCATCGTGTGGTTCGATGCACATGGCGATCTCAATCCGCCGGAGGCCAGCCCCACCGGATATCTCGGCGGGCTGGCGCTTGCGGGGCCACTTGGCCTTTGGGATTCCGGTCTCGGTGCGGGTTTAAGCTTTGATCAGGTCGTTCTCGTCGGTCAACGTGACCTCGATCCGTACGAACTGGATCTGATCGCGAAACACGACATCCCGCATATCAAACCAGGAGCCGATCTCGCGACTGCGCTTAGGACCGCGATCGCCGGCCGCTCCGTCTATGTGCATTTCGACTGCGATGTCTTGGAGCCCGGCATCGTGCCGACAGATTACGAATGCGAAGGCGGCTTGTCGCTGGATGATGTACGAGCCTGCTGCAAGGTTATCGCAGAACACGACTTCGTCGGGATAGAAATTGCCGAGTTCCAGAACGCGTGGGAAGCTGGTGGCCCGCCAGTCTCACCGAGCGCTCTGCTCGATGCCCTGGAGCCGGTTTTGACGAAGGGCTCTCACTGAGCGAATGGCAGCTTAGGTCCTGAATCCAGTCTTCTCTCCCTGCTGCGTGGATCCTCCTGAAAGCAGGCGTGCGAGCTTGGCTTCGATGGTAAGAGCCTGATTTCGTTTCTTGTTTGAACGGCGTTCCGGCTCTTTTGGAAACATGATCGAAAGGCGACATACGGTCAGCCGCCACGTCTTAAACGTAAGTTTGGATTACGGGCGCCCGAGGGCGGCTGTAGTTGTTAGGTGCCACCACCAAAGAGCGCTCGCCCGGCATGATCTCACTTTGTCGGCTCGAAGCGAAGTATGCCGGCGACCCTCGCTTTGGTGCCGGAATCGGAGGGGTGGGAGACGCCGTCCATGACCTGCACTTCCGGAAAGTCGAAGGGGCTGATGCCCTCGATGCAGGCGACATTGATGCCGAACTGGTTCGGATTCGAGCGGCGCTGGTGATGGGTATAAATGCCGCAGGTCCTGCAGAAGTAATGCTTCGCCGTACGGGTATTGAATTGATAGAGCGTCAGGTTGTCTTCGCCCTGGATAAATTCGATATCCTTGAGCTCGGCCGAGACGGCGATGGCGCCGCGCATGCGGCAGTAGGAGCAGGTGCAGCGGCGGATCGTGTTGAATTCGTCCGCCAGCCGGAGCCGGAATTTGACACGGCCGCAGTGGCAGGCCGCATTATGCTCATGTCTCTCGTCGCTCATGATTCGCCTGTCTCTCTCAATGAATTCCCAAACTAGGCCCAGCGCTCGCAGAAGGCTTCGATATCGCTGGACTGAAAATCGGCGAGCCGTGCCATGATGGTCTCGAACGGCCAGTCCCACCAGGCGATCGCGGCAAGTTTCTCCGCAACGTTTCGCGAGAAGCGCTCGCGCAGGAACCTGGCGGGAACACCGCCGACGATCGTATAGGGCGCAACGTCCTTGGTCACCACCGCGCCTGCCGCGAGCACGGCGCCGTCTCCAACCGTCACTCCCGGAAGCACGATGACGCCGTGGCCGATCCAGACGTCGTTGCCGATGATGGCGCGGTCCGCCTTTCGCTCGGCGAAGAAGGAGTGATCGCGCACGGCATCGGCGGAGTAATATTCCGGGCAATAGGTGAAGCGGTGCATCGACGGGCGGTCCATCGGGTGATTGGGTGCGCCGATCCTGACTTCCGCGGCGATGGCGCAGAATTTCCCGATTGTTGCATCGCCGACGATGCAGCGCTGCCCCAGATAGGAATAATCCCCGAGTTCGACCGTGTGCAGGGAAGTATTCTCCAGGATTTCGCAGCATTTGCCGATGCTGGAATCCCTCAGGCTTACCGTCGGGTGGATGACGGTCTCGGCGATCTTGGGGCGGTTCGGCTGTGCGGTCGAGTCCATGGGCAGTCTCCGGATTTTGGTCTGCCTAATCGGGAACGGTGAAGGATATGTGACGCAAGAGCGCCCCGATGATCGGGGCAGGTTTGGTAGTGCGCCTCAAAGCTCAGTCTGCTTCGGGCCCACAGGTGTTGGAGCGTCGCGATACGCCATGCCAAAGGTGGTTGTTCATCGGTCCCCTTTGCGACAAAACTCTATGAATTTGGCAAAATCCGCGCATATTCATCCAACGGTATGATACGCCGCCGGAGCAATCACTGCTGTGGATCGAAAGCTCGCAGCCATCCTTTCCGCCGATGTTGCCGGTTTCAGCCGCCTTACGGCGCTGGACGAGGAGGGCACGGTTCGTGCTCTCAACGCGTGCCTAAGCCAGATCGCCGAAATAGTGGGCGAGCATGATGGCCGCATCTTCGGCACTGCGGGTGACGGGTTTGTCGCCGAGTTCGCAAGCGCTGTTCAGGCTATCCGGTGCTCGGTCGAAATCCAGCGACGCCTCTCGATCAATCCAAAAGACATGCCTGGGGATCGCCGCCTGGAGTTCCGCATCGGCGTCAATCTGGGTGACGTCATTGTGTCGGGTGACGATCTGCTGGGCGACGGCGTCAATATCGCCGCGCGCCTGCAGGAGATGGCGCCGCCGGCAGGCATATGCATTTCCGGGTCGGTACGCGAGCATCTCTATGGCAAGGTGCCGTTCACGCTGACGAGCCTTGGCGAACGCTCTATGAAGAATATCCCGAGGCCGATTTCCGTCTTTCGGGTCGACTGGCTGCAGGAGGCGGCTGAAAGCGGGGAGGCCGGGCAAGAGCCAGGGTCAACAAAATCACCATCACCTGCGCCGCGCTTCGGCAGAGACCAGCCGTCGATCGTCGTCATGCCCTTCGACAATCTCAGCGGTCAGGGCGATGAGTATTTCGTGGATGGGGTCGTGGAGGAAATCACCGCGGCGCTCTCGCGCGTTCGGGAGTTCTTCGTCATCGCGCGCCAGTCCGCCTTCACCTACAAGGGACGCTTCGTCGACGTGCGTGACCTCGGCCGGGAACTCGGCGTCAATTACGTGGTCCAGGGTACGGTTCGACGCGGCGGAGAGCGGCTGCGGATATCCGTGCAACTGGTCGATACCGAGACGCGCACGCAGTTCTGGTCCGAGCGTTATGAGGGCGCGGCCGAGGACATATTCGAGCTTCAGGACAGGATCGCGGCTCAGGTGACCGGCGCCATCCATCCGGCCATCCAGAGCGCCGAAACCGAGTTGTCGAAGCGCAAGCCACCCAGCAGCCTGCGCGCCTATGATCTTGTCATGCGCGCCTACCCGTATCTCTGGGGCCAGAGCAAGGCGACGAACGAGAGGGCAATACCGCTGCTTCTGGATGCCATCGCGATCGACCCTGCCTACGGCCGGGCCCACGCGTTTCTGGCATGGTGCTACGCCCAGCATCTCGGCTACATCTGGACCGAGGAACCGGAGCGGGATCTGGAGCGGGCTTTGAAGTCTGTCGAAGCCGCGGTGGGCTCCATCGATGATGATCCGACCGCCTTGACCGCCGTCGGCGGGGCACTCAGCCATTGCGGCGATCAGGAGCGGGCGGCGGCCTATCTTGAAAGGGCTCTGGCGCTCGATCCAAACAATGCCTGGGCATGGGCACGCTATGGCTGGGTTGCCAGCTACAAGGGCGAGGCCGGTGCCACGGAGCGGTTCGAACGGGCGCTGACGCTGAGCCCCGCAGACCCGCTCGCCTTCAACATGCGGATGGGGATGGCCTTATCGCTCGCCATGGCAGGTTCCCTTTTCGAGGCCGTCGCTATTGCCCGGGAGGTCGTCAACAAACATCCCGATGTGACCTGGTGCTACCGGATGATGGCGGCCTGGGCGGCGATGAGCGGCGACATGAAGACGGCCCGGTGGGCTGCGGGCAAGCTCATGGAGATCGAGCCGCATTTTACGATCGTGCGCTACTTGTCGAGGCCTGTGTTTCAGGGGGTGCCGCAATGGGCGGCCCAGACCGCCGAAGGTCTGCGGCAGGCAGGCTTGCCTGAGCGCTGAGGGTGGTTTTGGGTGCGGGGCCTGTTGAGCCGGAAACGGACTTCGCACGCGTCCGCGACGCGCCAGAAGCGACATCGTGTCCCTAGGCGTTGCTTCTTTCGATCATTGCCAGTGGTACGGAATGACTTATGTTCGTCGCTGTATTTTCGTCAGGAAGCGGGAATGTTTCATGTGCCGCGCATTGCTCCGCCTGCCATTTGCCGCCTTCCTTTTTCTTCTCGGCTGGGCGGCCGCTCATGCCGATGAAGTCCTGACTTACAAGTGGCAGGGCGTGGACCGCACCGCAATCCTGCATATTCCCAAGGGAGCGGAAGGACACCCCGCACCGCTTGTCATCGTGATGTATGGGTCAGACGACAAGGCCGCCAATTTCCAGAAAAACAGCGGATTTGATGCTGTCGCTGACAGCGAGAACTTTGTCACCCTTTATCCGGAAGCGACCGACGGTGCCTGGAATATCAAATCCAGGAGACCCGTCATCAATGGCGAGCCGGTCGATGACATCGGCTTTTTCCGCACCATGATCGACGATCTGGTGAGCCGCAAGATTGCTGAGGGTACAAGGGTCTATGCCACGGGCTTCTCGTTCGGCGCGCTGATGACTTATACTCTGGCCTGTGCGCTTCCTGACAGGATTGCCGCGATTGCTCCTGTCGCCAGCGCGATAAACGAAGCGCAGGTCGAAGACTGCAAGCCCGGCCACCCCATGCCGGTCATGATGGTGAACGGCACGAGCGATGACGTGCAGCGCTACGATGGTTATATCCGCTCCTTCGGAAGGCTGCTTTCCGTTCCGGAGACAACCGAATACTGGCGCCGGATCGACGGCTGCACCGGGGAAAATGCCACGCCGCTGCCACATCTCAACCCGCATGATCTGACCCGCGCCAGCCTGGTCCAATGGTCCGGATGTCAGGCCGGGACGGGTGTTCAATTGTATCGCGTCGAAAACGGCGGCCATTGCTGGCCCCGTCTCGCCGAGTCCGATACCAACTCCGCTGATAATGATCCGGTAGACGGACCCCGGTTCGGGGGATGCAGCGGCGATATCGAGACAGCGGTTGAGGTGTGGAACTTCTTCAGGGAGTTTCACCGCTGATGATCGAGACATTCACCACGGGTTCTCGTGCTCATCAGCACCAGCGGCACCGCGATCGCGTAGAGGGCGATCACCGAGAACCAGATGCCGCCCGGCCAGTTCTGTCGCGTCACGAAATAGAGAGATGAGAAGCCGAGCGGCGCGATGATGGAGGCGAGGGAGACGGTGGAGGCGAGCACGCCCTGCAGTTCACCTTGGCGATCGGGCTCGACCGTGCGGGTGGCGAGCGCCTGGAAGGCGGGATTGCCGATGCCGACGAGGGTGAAAACCGGCATGATGGCGAAGATCATCCAGCCCCGGTTTGCGAAGGCCATGACGAGAAGGGCGATCGCGGCGGCGGCGATGCCCGTCATGACCGACCAGCGCTCGCCGAGCAGGCGGGTTGCCGGCCCCGGCAAGAAGGCTTGGCAGAGTGTCTGGCAGATGCCGAAGGCGCCGAGCGACAG
Source organism: Rhizobium sp. CF142 (assembly GCF_000281145.1). Lineage (NCBI taxonomy): Bacteria > Pseudomonadati > Pseudomonadota > Alphaproteobacteria > Hyphomicrobiales > Rhizobiaceae > Rhizobium > Rhizobium sp. CF142. The sequence goes on from NZ_AJWE01000047.1 coordinate 36,521, forward strand.
GCCGATTGAGAAGCCGTTCCAGCCGAAAGTATCGAAGCCCCAGAGCGCCCAGCAGGTGCCGTAGGATTCGCCGGCGGCGCTGAAGACGAAATAGACCAACACGATGGGCAGCAGCCCTTTCATAGAGACGATCCATTTCAGCGGCCGCAGCGGGTTCAGCGTGGCGAGATCGATCTTCTGGCGAGATGGTGTGCGGGATTCAAGTGTGCGGGATTCTGGCAGGACGAACAGGGCAAGCAGCAGATTGCAGGCGTTGAGTACGGCGGCGGCGATGAAGGGCAGGCGCAGCCAGTAATCGCCGAGCAACCCGCCAAGGACCGGGCCGATGATGAAGCCGGCGCCGAACATGGCGTTGAACAGGCCGAAGCGGCGCGCGCGCTGATCCTCCGGTGAAATATCGGTGATATAGGCGGAGGCGACCGACATATTGGCGCTGGTGAGGCCGGCGATGGCGCGGCCGATCAGCAGCAGAGTGAGGGATGGCGCAAAGGCCATGATGGCGTAATTGATCGCAGCACCGGCAAGCGAGATCAGCAGCACGGGGCGCCGGCCGATCGTGTCGCTGAGCGCGCCGAGCACGGGGGCGAAGACGAACTGCATGGCGGCATAGAGCGCCGTCATGAGGCCGACATAGAAGGCGATGTCCTGCGTCTGCGTCACGTCCTCAAGAAGGCGCGGCAGGATGGGGAAGATCAGCCCGATGCCGACGGCATCGAGGCAGATGGCGGTGAAGATGACGACGAGCGGTTTGTTCATGCCAGATTTGTTCATTGGGGAACTCATGGGGAAATGACGAGTTTGCCGGTGACGCGGCCGGCGGCGCTGGCGATCTGCGCTTCGGCCGTCTTCTCCAGCGGAAAGGCCTGCTCGATGCGCAGGCGGAAAAGGCCCTTGGAATAGAGCCGGGCCACATCGGCCAGCACCCGTTCCGGCTCTTTCGGCGGGCCGTGGGAGAATTTCGCGCCGTACTCCTCGGCCGAGAAATCGGCGACGGAGAGGACGTTGGCAGGATCGCCTGTGATCGCGATCAGTTCGGGGATGATACCGGAGCCGGCGACGTCGACTGCCGCATCGATGCCATCGGGTGCAAGCTGCCGCAGCCGTTCAGCGAGGCCAGGTCCGTAGGTCGTCGGGATGGCGCCGAGTTCCCTTAGGTAATCGTGTTTCTGCAGGCTCGCGGTGCCGATGACGGTGATGCCCCTGATGCGGGCAAGCTGGATCATGGCGGAGCCGATGCCGCCTGCGGCACCGCTGACCAGCAACGTCTCTCCGGCTTTGACGAAGAGTTCGTCGAGGCTGCGCCATGCGGTCTCCGATATGACGGGGAGGGCGCCGGCGATCTCGAAGGGCAGGTCATCCGGCTTGTGGACCCAGTGCGTGAGGACGGCATGTTCGGCCATCGTGCCGTTGCCATAACCGAAGACGGCATCGCCGACATAGGTGCTGGAGACACCGGGGCCGACCTCATCGACGATGCCGGAGGCTTCGACGCCGACGCCTGAGGGAAAGCGCACCTCTTCGAAGGCGCGATATTGCCCTTCGCGGCGCTTCCAGTCGGACGGGTTGACGCCGGCGGCGCGCACAGCGATCCGCACTTCGCCGGGACCGGGATGCGGTGCCTCGATCTCGACGATTTCGAGGACTTCGGGGCCGCCATAGCGGCTGAATTGAACAGCTTTCAAGTGTTTGTCCTTTCAGGGCGGCGGATGCAGGGCACAGCCATGCCGTTCGTGGTCACGAGCACGGCAGTGCGCTTCCACGGGACAGGTTTAACGGATTTATGCTGTACTTCATCCAAATGTGTACTGAGTACAGTGATAGGATCTTGAACGCTCGCTGTCAAGATTGATGTACTCAGTACATAAATCCTGCTATTGAGAGCATCATGCCGAAGCCATCAGATAAAACACCCTCAGACCCTTCAGATGTGGAAGCCTCGGATTCTGGGCCGCTGGACCGGCGCTCCCGCAAGCGCCGCGCCACGCGCCGCGCCATCTCGCTTGCCGCCGACCGGCTGTTTTTCGAGCGCGGTTTCGAGAATGTGACGGTCGATGAAATCGCTGCCGCTGCCGATGTCGGGCGGATGACGGTTTTCAACCACTTCCCGCGCAAGGAAGACATGTTCTTCGATCGCGACGAGGAGGCGCGCGAGACATTGCGCGAAGCGCTGCGGCAACGCGATGGCAGTGTTTCTCCCATCGAGACCTTGCGCCTGCTCGCGCATCAACTCGTCAGGCAGCAGACGCCTTATCTGTTATTTTCCACGGCGAGCCAGGGCTTCATCGAGACAGTGGAGAACAGCGAAACGCTGAAGGCGAGGGCGCGGGCGATCCGCGACGAGATCGCTCGGGAATTGGCGGTGGCGCTCGCCGAATCCGTGGGCCAAGACCCTGCTGATACGGCCGCCAAGCTCGCGGCAGCCATGCTGCTTGCGAGCTGGAGCGTCGCCTTCATCGAGGCGCACCGGACTCTTCGGCAGGGGCGGGATACGGACAAGGCAAAGGCCGTCTTTCTCGCGCTCGTCGATCAGGGGAGTGTAGGTGTGAAGGCGGCCGTGGCGGGCACGGCTTACGCCTGATTCTGCCAGACCATCGCCGGGAATCAAAAGGGCGCTCGACCCTTTCGGGGAGCGCCCTTGTCCTGTGAACTCGAACGCGGCTCGACCAACGTCGATACCAAGCGCAAGTCCGTTTTCAGGTGAAGCCGGGATATGATACGCGGCGAGGCGGATTGCAAGGGGCGAGATTCAGATTCTTCGATATTTTGCGTCTGATCGCACCCGCGCAGGTCTCGGGCTCATGGCCAGAGCCGCTCGCGCAGCCAGCCGGGCTTTTCCCGCCGATATAAGAGCCGGTGATGCAGCCGGTCTTCGGCGCCCTGCCAGAACTCCACCTCATGCGGCATGGTGATGAAGAGCTGCCAGTTCGGGGCGACGATATCGGGATCGGCGTGGACGCGTTTGGCCTGCGCGTCGATAGCGGCGTCGAGTTCGCTGCGCGATGACAGCGGCTGGCTCTGTCGGCCGGCAAGGGCCGCGGCCCTGGCGCTGAGCGAGCGGGCGCGGAAATCGGCGGATCGTTCCTGTTCGCCCGCTGGAAAGGCGATACCGCGCAGCCGCACCTGCCGGCCGAGCGCCGGCCAGTAGAAGGTCAGCGCAACATAAGGGTTGACGGCGATCTGCCGGCCCTTGGGGCCATTGTCTGATGTGGCGAAATGCCAGCCCCTGGCATCGAGGTTCTTGAGGATGAGAACGCGGGCGTCGGGTGCGCCATTTTCGTCTGTTGTCGAGAGCACCATGGCATGCGGCTCGCGGACACCTGATACGATGGCATCGCGCAGCCATGACGAGAAGAGATCGCGCGGATCGTCTGGTGTGGCATCCGCATCGAATGGCGGGTAGGGGCCGGCGAGTGAGACCAGCGCGCGCAAATCATCCTTCATGGCATCACCTCTCGGGGTTCTTGCGGGAACGACCCGGCCGGCGGACGCGGCTCCTGCCGAGCCGGCCGCGTCACCGCGCTGTTGTTCCCTGATGGAAATCGTCGTTTCTGTGAGGTGGATGAAACACGATCAGGGGCAGCATGGAAACCGATATGATCGAACACTCAATGTTCAGAAAATGCACATTGATTTCGTTCAGCCGCAGCACTTGGCGGCGCTGCTCGGGGCGCAGCAGGAGGTCGATTGGCTTTGTTCGGCCAGCCACCGGTCGCGCGGTTTGCAGCTGGCCGGCCGCGGTGCAAGCTCGACATGGACGGCGCCGGCACGAAGGGTCGGCATTGCCGCGCAATAAAGCTGCATCGGCTGCACGCCGTCGCTGACTTCGAATGTCAGCTTGGCCGAATCATCAAGCTTCACATGCTCGGTGACCTTGCGAATGATCGCATGGAATTTGCCTGATGGCATATGGGTGCGGTCGCCTTCCTCGATGTCCCAAAGCTGAATGAAGATCTCGCTCCAGGCTTCCGGATTGGCCCCGCAGTCGAGCGCCGAGAACTGGCCGGCCTTGACTTCGGTGACATGATAGCCGGGCTTCACCGGACGCCCGTCGTAATAGAAAATCAGCGGTGAATCCTTGGCGCCTGAGAGGATGCTCATGAGTTCGCCCAGCGAGATATCGTCCTTCTGCATTTTGCTGTTGTCGATCGCGTTCATCTGCGTTATTCCTCGTTTCAATTATTCAAGGATTGTTGAAATATGGACCAACGTCAAGCCCTCATCGCGTTCGGCGCATTGTCGCAGGAAACGCGACTGCACATCATCCGCATGCTTGTCGTCGCTGGCCCCGATGGCATGGCGGCCGGCGCGATTGCGGAGAAGCTCGAAGTGTCGCCGTCGAATGTATCCTTCCATCTGAAGGAACTGGAACGCTCCGGCCTGATTGCGCAGCAGCGCGAATCCCGCTCGATCATCTACACGGCGAATTACGATGCGCTCGGCGGCCTTGTCCGCTTCCTGATGGAAGATTGCTGCTCAGGTCATCCGGAAATCTGTGCGCCTGCCGCTGAGGTTGCGGCCTGCTGCACCCCTAAAATGGAAGAGAAACTGCAATGACCACAGACCGCGTTTACAATGTGCTCTTTCTCTGTACGGGCAATTCGGCCCGTTCGATCCTGGCGGAATCCATCCTGAATACGGAAGGCAAAGGCCACTTCAGGGCTTATTCGGCCGGCAGTCAGCCGAGGGGCGAGGTCAATCCGCATGCGCTGAAGGAGCTTGAAGCGCTGGGTTATCCCGCAACCGGCTTCCGCTCGAAAAGCTGGGACGAATTCGCCGAAGCGGGTGCGCCGGAGATGGATTTCATTTTCACGGTTTGCGACAGTGCCGCCGGCGAGGCCTGCCCGGTGTGGATCGGCCATCCGATGACCGCCCATTGGGGCGTCGAAGACCCCGCCGCGGTCGATGGCAGCGAGGTGGAAATAGGCCGCGCCTTCGCCCAGGCAGCCCGTTTCCTCAAGAACCGCATCATGTCCTTCATCAGCCTGCCGCTTGCCTCGATCGACAAGCTCGCGCTGGAATCGCACCTGCGCCAGATCGGTTCCATGGAAGGCGCCAGCATCAAGCAGCCCAGGGCAAGCTGATGGGTCTTGATCTTAATCAGCAGCCCTTGGAAGGCCATGACGAAAGCCTGCGTGCCGCACTTTCCGGCGCCGGGCTTCCGGTCGATGATCTCACAGATGCCGGCCGCAGCTTCTATCGGTTTTCGCGTGATGGTGAGACGATCGGCTTCGGCGGGCTGGAACTCTATGGTGAGGCGGCACTCCTGCGCTCCATTGTCGTGCTGCCCGATCGGCGGGGTTTCGGCTTCGGCCATGCCATTGCGCTCGGCCTGCTCAATGAGGCCCACAGGAAGGGCGCAGATGCTGCCTATCTGCTGACGGAATCGGCCGCCGCTTTCTTTCAATCGCTCGGCTTTCGTCCGATTGCTCGCGATGAAGCGCCCGCCGCCATCCTGACGACGCGCCAGGCCGCAAGCCTGTGTCCGGCCTCCGCCGCCCTGATGGTCCGGAGCCTGCCGGCATGAGTGCGGTATTTCCTCTGTCGCGGCGGTTGGTCGCCGAAGCGCTCGGCACGCTGTTGCTCGTGGCAGCCGTCGTCGGTTCCGGCATCATGGCCGATAACCTGACGGACGATACGGCGCTTGCGCTGCTCGGCAATACGCTGGCAACGGGGGCCATGCTTGTCGTGCTGATCACCATCCTCGGCCCGATCTCCGGCGCGCATTTCAACCCGGTTGTTTCGATGGTCTTCGCGCTCCGGCGTGAACTGCGAGCCTCGTCGCTTCCGGCCTACATCATCGCGCAGATCGTCGGCGGCATTGCCGGCACGATGCTTGCGCATGGCATGTTCGCACTGCCCTTGCTGCAGGCCTCGGAAACCGTACGATCAGGCGAAGCGCAATGGCTCTCCGAAGCGACGGCGACCTTCGGCCTCGTCTTCACCATCCTTGCGGGCATCAGGTTTCGCGCCGATGCGGTGGCGTGGCTGGTCGGCCTCTATATCACCGCTGCTTATTGGTTCACCGCTTCCACCTCCTTTGCCAATCCGGCAGTCGCAATCGCCCGATCGCTGACCCACACGTTTTCCGGCATCCGCCCGATCGATCTGCCGGGCTTTATCGTTGCTGAAGTCCTCGGCGCATTGCTGGCGCTGATGCTCGCCGGATGGCTGCTGATGGAAGCCCGCAATCCTGAACCCCTCACCAAGACGGAATCCGCCTCATGACCATGGACGTTACGATCTATCACAACCCGGAATGCGGCACCTCGCGCAACACGCTGGCGATGATCCAGAACGCCGGCATTGAGCCCGACGTTATCGAATATCTGAAAAACCCGCCGTCGCGCGAACAGCTGATCAAGATGATTGCGGATGCGGGTTTGAGCGTTCGCGAGGCTATCCGCGAAAAGGGCACACCCTATGCCGAGCTTGGCCTCGACAATCCTGATCTGACCGACGAGCAGTTGCTCGATGCGATGCTGAAAGACCCGATCCTGATCAATCGCCCCTTCGTCATCACGCCTGTAGGCACGCGCCTCGCCCGTCCCTCGGAAGTCGTGCTCGATATCCTGCCGGATACGCATAAGGGTGCCTTCACCAAGGAAGACGGCGAGAAGGTGCTCGATGCCGAGGGCAAGCGCATTGTCTGATTTGCCAGCCGCTTCGCCGGAGCATCTGCGCCAGCTTGATCTGGCGCTGCTGCGTCCGCCATTCTCGACGCATAAGCCGCGTATCCTCATTCTCTATGGCTCGCTGAGAACAGTTTCCTACAGCCGTTTCCTTGCACATGAGGCGGCGCGACTGCTCGAACATTTCGGCTGCGAGGTGCGTATATACAATCCTGAGGGCTTGCCGCTGCCGGACGACGCGCCGGTGACGCATCCCAAGGTGCAGGAGCTGCGGGAACTGTCGCAATGGTCCGAAGGCCAGCTATGGGTCAGCCCTGAGCGCCACGGCGCGATGACCGGCATCATGAAGGCGCAGATCGACTGGATTCCGCTGTCGGTGGGATCGGTTCGGCCGACGCAGGGCAAGACGCTCGCCGTCATGCAGGTCTCAGGCGGTTCGCAATCCTTCAACGCCATCGGTCAATTACGTATCCTCGGACGCTGGATGCGAATGATCACCATTCCCAACCAGTCGTCGGTGGCGAAGGCCTTCCAGGAATTCGATGCCGATGGCCGTATGAGGCCCTCATCCTATTACGACCGCGTCGTCGATGTCTGCGAGGAGCTGGTGAAGTTCACCTGGCTGACGCGCGATGCTTCTCATTACCTCACCGACCGCTACAGCGAGCGGAAGGAAGAAGCCGACAAACTCGAAAAGCGCGTGAGCCTCAAATCAATATGACGACGACCATTGCCGAACGACCGCCGGTCGCCGCAATCCTCGCCCTCGGTCTGACACAGATCATCGGTTACGGGTCGCTCTATTACAGCTTCAGCATCTTGGCGCCGAGCATGGCGCGGGATTTGAACTGGTCTTCGGAATGGATATTTGGCGCGCTGTCGGCCGCGCTCTTGATTGGCGGTCTTGCCGCACCGACGATGGGAAAATGGATCGACCGCTTCGGCGCCGGCCGGGTCATGACAGGTGGCTCGGCCATCGCCGCCGCGGCCCTTGTGGGTTGCGCCCTCTCTTCCGGCAAGGTCGCCTTCGTCGCCGCGCTGATCGCAATCGAGGCGGCATCCAATCTGGTGCAATATGGCGCGGCCTTCGCACTGCTGGTGCAGATCAGGCCGAAAGTTGCGCAGCGCAGCATTACCTATCTAACGCTGATCGCCGGCTTTGCTTCGACGATCTTCTGGCCGATCACGACGGCGCTGCACGCGCATCTGTCGTGGCAGGCGGTCTATCTGGTCTTTGCGGCTCTCAACATCGCGGTCTGCCTGCCGATCCATGCCTGGCTGTCGTTCAGCGTCAGCAAGAGCCGCAAGGAAGCTTCCGGTGGGCCGGCAAAGCATGTCGAGCCCAGTCTTGCGCCATCGATCCGCACACAGGCCTTCGTGCTGATGGTGACGGGCTTTGCGCTGGAAAGCTTCGTCAACGCTGCACTTCTCGTCCATATGGTTCCCGTCCTGTCAGGACTTGGTCTTGGAGCCATGGCGGTGATGGTCGGCACGCTGTTTGGCCCCTCGCAGGTGTTGAGCCGCTTCACGAACATGCTCTTTGGGGGCGGCCTCTCGCAGTTGACGCTGGCGCTCATCTCCGCGGTGCTACTGCCGGCGGCGCTGGCAGTACTAATCGTCACGGCCCCGTCCGTGCCTGGTGCACTGGTGTTCGCGGTGGTCTTTGGTCTCGGCTCCGGCCTGAGCAGCATCGTGCAGGGAACGCTTCCGCTGGCGCTCTTCGGCAGTGAGGGTTACGGCAGACGACAGGGACAGGTGTTGGCGATCCGGTTGGTCATCTCGTCGACTGCTCCGTTTATCCTGGCGTTCCTGATGGAGAACATCGGGGTCTCGTGGTCGCTCACGGTTGCGGCCATCGTTGGTGCCGTTGCCGTCCTCGCGTTCATCGCGATTGGCCGGCTGGCGCAATTGCTTGGCCGATCGCATCACGCTCTCGGTCGTGCCGAGACATAGCCCCATATCCGAACGCAGTTTGAGAAACGCCTTCGGCGCGTCAGCAACTTTCCGCACTCGCTCTCTTCGTTCTTGCCTTCGGCATTGCGCCATCCGGTAGTGGCATCAGCCGGGCACCACCTCTTTGTGATCGGCACTTTCGCACTTTTCCCATTATGTTTTTGGCATGCCGTTCTGTGCACTGCTATTGTCCGCCGCCACACGCATTTGCCGGAACTGCTTCCAGGACCATTCCATGCCCGACCGGTCTGAACTCGTTTTGTCCGCCGCTCCGCCACTGCACCGATGGATCGGTTTTCTGGCCATGTGCTTGGGCATGTTCATGGCGATCCTCGACGTTCAGGTCGTCGCCACATCGCTTCCGACCATCCAGTCCGCGCTTGATATCCATCCGGATCAGATGAGCTGGGTGCAGACCGCCTATCTCATCGCCGAGGTGGTGGCGATACCGCTGACGGGGTTTCTGACCCGCCTGCTGACGATGCGCTGGCTCTTCGTGGTGTCGCTGTCACTGTTTGTGATCGCCTCGGCGGGCTGTGCGGCGAGCGACAGTTTTGGCGGGCTCGTCGCCTGGCGGGTCGTTCAGGGATTTTCCGGCGGCACGCTGATCCCCTCGGTGTTTTCAGCTGTGTTCATTCTGTTTCCGGATGAGCGGCAGGCGCTTGCTACGACGATCGCCGGTGTTCTCGCCGTGCTCGCGCCGACCGTCGGCCCCATCGTCGGCGGCTGGCTGACGGAGACCTATTCATGGCACTGGCTGTTCCTCATCAATATCATCCCCGGCATTGTTGCCGCGCTCGTCGCCATGCGCTCGCTTCCGCGCGAGGATGTCAACCTCTCCGAGCTGTGGCATCTCGATGCCCTGTCACTGCTGCTGATGGCGGCGAGCCTTGCCGCACTGGAGCTCGGCCTCAAGGAAGCGCCGACGAGCGGCTGGACCTCGCTTTACGTCGCCGGCCTCATCGGCCTGTCGGCGGTCTCGGGATTCGTGTTCGCATGGCGGTCGCTGCGCCGACGCATACCCCTGGTCGAACTCCGGAATTTCGGTGATCGGAACTTTCTGGCGGGCTCGGCAATGAGCTTCATTCTCGGCATCGGCCTCTTCGGCTCGGTCTACCTCATGCCTGTGTTTCTTGCCTTCGTGCGCGGCCACAATGCTCTTGAGATCGGCATGACGATGCTGGTGACGGGCATTGCCCAACTCGTCACCGCGCCGATCGCGGTGGCCCTGGAAAAGCGGATGGATGCCCGGTTGCTGTCTGCGGCCGGCTTTACGCTCTTTGCCATCGGCATCGGCATGAGCGCCTTTCAGGACCCGCAGACCGATTATGACGCGATGTTCTGGCCGCAGATCATCCGCGGCATCGCCATCATGTTCTGCCTGCTGCCGCCGACGCGGCTGGCGCTCGGCACCCTGCCGCCGGAGCGCATTCCCGATGCCAGCGGCTTGTTCAACCTGATGCGCAATCTCGGCGGCGCAATCGGTATCGCGCTGATCGATACCGTTGTCTACACCCGCTCGGAACCGCTCGGCGACGGCCTGTGGGACCGGCTGAAGGTGGGGGATATGGATGTCGCGGCATTCGTGGGTGCACCGCTGCAGGCGATTGCGGGGCATCAGGGAGAGTTCGATGCCGATACGACATCCATGCTCGATCCACTGGTGCAGACGGCTGCGACCGTTCAGGCGCTCAACGAGGCATGGATGGTGGTTGCGGTGCTGACGGCTTGTGCGCTGTTGTGGGTGCCGTTTGCGAGGAAGGTGGCGGCGACGGCGGGGTGATGGGGTGAAAAATCACCGGTCGTGTCATGGCAAGTCAGCGCTCGCAATTTTATCCAGATTTGCGATCAATCGCGTCAGCAAGGCGACGAGTTGTTCCGTCTCCGCGCGTGTGAAGCCATCCAGCGCCTCACGATTCCCCTGAAACAAGGTTGCGATTGCATCGGGCATGCGTTCCTGTGCGGCCTCCGTCAACATGATGCGGCTGCTTCGGCCGTCCGTCGGGTCGCGTGTGCGTTCGATCAGGCCATCCCGCTCCATGCGCGCGAGCATTTGCGCCATCGGCGGCTGTTCCACTTTGGCGAAACGGGCGAGGTCGCGTTGCGTGCTTGCCTTGCCGCTTTTCAGTGCCACCAGAACCGGCAATTGCCCGACGCCGAAGCCGAGCGGTTTCAGACGTGACTCGCTAAGGCGTGCGAAGCCGCGCGCCGCGAGGCTGATGAGATGCCCCGGCGTGGAAAGCACGTCTTCACTCATTTCATTTGCTCCTTGTCGGCCGTTGATCATAAACTATATATGTACATATGTAACTGCGCGGGCCGTGCTGGTCAATGTCGGCCCGACCCCCGCTAAGCGATAGAGAGGAAACAGCATGTCGGAAAAACAGACGCAGCTTATCAAACACATCTATGAGCGCTTCAATGCGCGCGATATCGACGCGGTGCTTGCCGTGCTGGCCGATGATGTCGCCTGGGCGAACGGCATGGAGGGCGGCCATGTTCATGGGCGTGAGGCGGTTCGGGATTACTGGACACGCCAATGGGCGATCGTCAGCCCGCATGTGGAGCCGGTCATATTTCGGCAGGCGGACGATGGGGGCATCGAGGTCGAGGTGATCCAGAGGGTTTTTGATCTCGACGGGCGGCCGCTGGAGGGGCAAAGTCATGGGCTGAAGGACAAGACCGTGACGCATGTCTTCCGCATGGAAGGCGACAGTATCGTTCGCTTCGATATCGGCGAGGCGGATTAGGCCGGGAAGGGCGGTCATCCGGCGCCGGCTTACGGTGCGTTGGCGCCCGGCCATTGTCGGGAAAAGCCAGATCGGAATTCCCACCACACGCGTGCGAGCGCAGAGATCGCCATGTCTGCCGACTCATGATCACTTCCGGCTCATGCCGGTCGTCGCGCTATGATCGTCCTCCCGTGCGGGCGTCCCATCCGAGCATCGAGACCTCGGCCACGGATTCCAGTTCGCTGCGGCTTGCTCCATCGCGGGCGAGGATCGACATGCCGTTCTGGACGGTCTGCACGAAACGGGCGAGGCCGTGGATGTCGGTCGAGGCTGGAATTTCGCCTGCCGATACCGCCTGGCTCAGGCGCCGTTTCAGAAGGTCGAGCGTGACGGCGCGGGCGGTTCGCACCAGTTCGCCGAGTTCGGCATGGCCTTCGCTGCCGACCGAGGAGAGGGACACCATGCAGCCGAGGGGAATATCGACGACGGAGCCGGTCAGGACCGCCGCCGAGTCCATGAGAAGCGCCTTGACGGCTTCGCGCGCCGTGCGGGCGGCACGAAAGCCTGCCCAGATAAGCGCCTCGTTGGTCTCGTGGTAGTAGTTCAATGCCTCGGCATAAAGCGCCTCCTTCGAGCCGAAGGCCGCGTAGAGGCTCGGCGATCCGATGCCCATCGCCTCGGTAAGGTCGCTGATCGACGTCGCCTCGAAACCCTTTTCCCAGAACAGGCGGGTCGCCTTGGCGAGCGCAGCTTCCCGATCGAAGGCGCGCGGCCGCCCGCGGGTGCGGGTGGCTGTCGTCTCGTTAGCCGTCGTATCCTGGGCTTGCGGCGTCTGGTCCGATTTCTGCATCGGTCACTATATAAACCCGCCGGTGCGTCTCGACAACGGTTCTGGATATTTTGTGTCGATCGATACAATATTCTTGACGTGCGCGTTCGGCGCCCCTAGCTAATTCTGTGTCGATCAATACAGAAAGGGACGATTGATGACTGAACTTGCTGGAAAACGTGCTCTCGTAACGGGCGCATCGCGCGGTATCGGCGCCGCCATTGCGGTGGCGCTTGCCGAAAAGGGCGCCGACGTTGCCATCACCTATGAGCGTTCGGCCGATCGCGCCGCCGAGGTCGTTCGCGCTATCGAGGGCAAGGGCAGGCGGGGATTTGCAATCCAGGCCGACAGTGCCGATCCGGCGGCCGTGAAGCGCTCGGTGGAGGAGGCGGCTCGCGCGCTTGGCGGTCTCGACATTCTCGTCAACAATGCTGCCATCGCGCTTTACGATACGATCGCCGGCTTCAGCGTCGCGCAGATCGATGCGCTGCTTGACGTCAACGTGCGCTCGCCGGTGCTTGCCGCGCAGGCCGCCATTCCGCATCTGCAAGCGGGAGGCCGCGTCATCAATATCGGCTCGGCCGGCGCCGAACGCATCGTTGGAGACACCGGCACGGTGTATTTCATGACGAAATCCGCGCTGCAGTCCTTCACGCGCGGTCTCGCCCGCGAACTCGGACCTCGGGATGTGACCGTCAACCTGATCCAGCCGGGATCAACCAACACGGACATGAACCCGGCCGACGGGGAATTTGCCGACTTCCAGCGCGCCCTGATACCGCTCGGCCGCTATGGCGAGCCCCACGATGTGGCGGCTGCC
>NZ_AJWE01000048.1:0-97360 GCF_000281145.1 Rhizobium sp. CF142
AGGGGGCCTTGCCGACGTGGCAGGCCCCCTGCCAATAGCCCTCAAATCCTTCGGCGTCGAAACCAAGACCCTCATGCCCGGATATCCCAGCGTCATGAAGATGCTGGAAAATCCGGTCGTCCGGCTGGAATTTCCGGATTTGCTCGGCCAGCCGGCAAGAGTGCTGGAGGTGGAGCATCAGGGTCTCGATATCCTCGTACTCGACGCTCCCGCCTATTACGACCGCCCGGGTGGTCCCTATCTCGATACGACCGGCAAGGATCACCCCGACAACTGGCGCCGTTTTGCCGCCCTTTCGCTGGCTGGGTCCGAAATCGCCGCGGGCCTGTTGCCTGGCTGGCGGCCGGATCTCGTCCATGCCCATGACTGGCAGGCCGCCATGGTGCCGGTCTATATGCGCTATTATCCGACGCCCGAACTGCCGAGCATCCTGACGATCCACAACATCGCCTTCCAGGGCCAGTTCGGCGCCGATATCTTCGCCGGCCTGCGTCTGCCGCCCCATGCCTTTGCCACCGAAAGCATCGAATATTACGGCACCGTCGGCTTCCTGAAGGGCGGCCTACAGACTGCCTCCGCCATCACCACGGTCAGTCCCTCCTATGCCGACGAGATCCTCACTCCGGAATTCGGCATGGGTCTCGAAGGCGTCATTGCCAGCCGCCGCGACGTGCTGCATGGCATCGTCAATGGCATTGATGCTGACATCTGGAACCCGGCGACCGATCCGGTCGTCCACACGCATTACGGCCCGACGACGCTAAAAAACCGTCTGGAGAACCGCAGGTCGATCGAGGAATTCTTCCATCTCGACCATGACGACGCGCCGATTTTCTGCGTCATCAGCCGGCTGACCTGGCAAAAAGGCATGGATCTTGTCGCAAGCACTGCGGATAGGATCGTCGCACTCGGCGGCAAGCTCGTCGTGCTCGGATCCGGCGAGGCAGCCCTCGAAGGTGCGCTGCTCGCGGCTGCCAACCGCAACCCCGGCCGCATCGGCGTTTCCATCGGTTACAACGAGCCGATGTCGCACCTCATGCAGGCCGGCTGCGACGCCATCATCATCCCGTCGCGCTTCGAGCCTTGCGGTCTCACCCAGCTCTATGGCCTGCGTTACGGCTGCGTGCCGATCGTGGCGCGCACCGGCGGTCTCAACGATACCGTGATCGATGCCAATCATGCCGCACTTGCGGCAAAGGTGGCGACAGGCATACAATTCGCACCTGTAAACGAAGAAAGCATGCTACAGGCACTGCGCCGCGCCATGCACCTTTACGCGGATCAAAAAGTCTGGACCCAATTGCAAAAGCAGGGCATGAAGTCGGATGTCTCTTGGGAGAAGAGCGCCGAACGTTATGTTGCCCTGTATTCAAGCCTCGTCTCGAAAGGCATGTGAACTAAAATGATCAAGTCCGTTCCCACCACGCCCTATCAGGACCAGAAACCCGGCACTTCAGGTCTGCGCAAGAAGGTTCCCGTCTTCCAGCAGCCGAACTATGCGGAGAACTTCATCCAGTCGATCTTCGATTCGCTGGAAGGCTATCAGGGCAAGTGCCTGGTCATCGGCGGCGACGGACGCTACTACAACCGCGAAGTCATCCAGAAGGCCATCAAGATGGCCTCTGCCAATGGCTTCGGCAAGGTCATGGTGGGCAAGGGCGGCATTCTTTCGACGCCCGCCGCCTCTCACATCATCCGCAAGTACAAGGCCTTCGGCGGCATCATCCTCTCGGCCAGCCATAACCCCGGCGGCCCGACCGAAGACTTCGGCATCAAGTACAATGTCAACAATGGCGGCCCGGCCCCGGAAAAGATCACCGACGCGATCTTTGCCCGCTCCAAGGCGATCGAGAGCTACAAGATCGCCGACTTCACCGACGTTAATATTGACCGCATCGGCAAGGAAGAACTGCCGGGCGGCATGATCCTCTCGGTGATCGATCCGGTCGAGGACTATGCCGCACTGATGGAAGAACTCTTCGATTTCGGCGCGATCCGCAATCTGATCAGCCTCGGCTTTCGCATCGCCTTCGATGCCATGAGCGCCGTGACCGGCCCCTATGCCAAGGAAATCTTCGAGAACCGTCTCGGCGCGCCCTCCGGCTCCGTTCGCAATTTCATGCCGCTCCCGGATTTCGGCGGCCACCATCCGGACCCCAACCTCGTTCATGCCAAGGAGCTCTATGACGAGATGATGGGTGAGGACGCACCCGATTTCGGCGCGGCATCCGACGGCGACGGTGACCGCAACCTCATCATCGGCCGCGGCATTTTCGTCACCCCGTCCGACAGCCTTGCAATCCTCGCTGCCAATGCCAACTTGGCGCCTGGCTATTCCGGCGGCCTCGCCGGTATTGCCCGCTCCATGCCAACATCAGGCGCCGCCGACCGTGTGGCGGAAAAGCGCGGCATCGGCATCTACGAGACCCCGACCGGCTGGAAATTCTTCGGCAACTTGCTCGACGCAGGCATGGCGACGATCTGCGGTGAAGAAAGCGCCGGCACCGGTTCCAACCATGTCCGCGAAAAGGATGGCCTCTGGGCCGTGCTGTTGTGGCTGAACGTCCTTGCCGTCCGCGGCGAGAGCGTGCAGGAAATCGTCACCCAGCACTGGCAGACCTATGGTCGCAACTACTATTCCCGCCATGACTATGAAGGCGTCGACAGCGATGCCGCAAACGGCTTGGTGGACAATCTGCGCAGCCAGCTTTCCACACTGCCCGGCAAGACCTTCGGCGATCTGACTGTCGAGAAGGCTGACGATTTCGCCTATCACGATCCGGTCGACAAGTCGGTCAGCGAACATCAGGGTATCCGCGTCCTTTTCCAGGGCGGCTCCCGCGTCGTCTTCCGCCTTTCCGGCACCGGCACGTCTGGCGCAACCCTGCGCGTCTATATCGAGCGTTATGAGCCGGATTCGACTCGCCATAATATCGAAACGCAGGAAGCGCTCGCCGATCTCATCGCGGCCGCCGAGAGCATCGCCAACATTCGTGAGCGCACGGGACGCAACGAGCCGACCGTGATCACCTGATCCCGGGGGGCATATGGGGGGCAACAGTTCCGCACAGGGCGGTGCCATCGTCTTTGAAACAGGCGTGGAGTTCGCTATCTGGTCGCATCATGCAGCGCAGGTTGATCTCTGCCTCTTCGACGATGACGGCAAGGAATATGCGAGGCTCCCCATGGCCCGCGATAACGACCACGTCTTCCGTCTTTTCGTCGATGGATTGAAGGAAGGCGCGCGCTACGGCTACCGCGCCGACGGCATTTACGCTCCGGATAACGGCCTGTGGTTTGACCCCTCGAAACTGCTGATCGATCCCTATGCGAAGGCGGTCGATGGGCCTTTCCATTACGACCCGCGGCTCGGCATCTTCGGCGAAGATACGCAGCACCTGATCCCGAAGTCGGTCGTCACCAAAGACGCGCCCTTCAAAAGCCGAAAGCCGCTCTTCAAACCGGGCGGCTTTATTTATGAGGTGGCGGTCAAGCCCTTCACCATCCTGCATCCGGACGTGCCGGAAGCTCAGCGCGGCACCGTCGCCGCTCTGGCTCATCCCTCCGTGCTCGCTCACCTGAAACGCATCGGCGTCGATGCCGTCGAGCTAATGCCGATCACCGCCTGGATCGACGAGCGGCATCTGCCGCCGCTCGGCCTGACGAACGGCTGGGGCTACAATCCCGTTGCCTTCATGGCACTCGATCCGCGTATCGTGCCGGGTGGTATCGCAGAGCTCAGCGAAACAGTGGCGAACCTGCATGAGGAAGGCATCGCCGTCATCCTCGACCTCGTTTTCAACCATACTGGCGAAAGCGACCGATACGGCACGACGCTGTCGCTGCGCGGTATCGATAATCTCAGCTACTACCGCCACGCAGCAGACCGGCCATCCGTCCTCGTCAACGATACCGGCACCGGCAATACGGTTGCCTGCGACCATCCCTATGTCCAGCGGCTCATCATCGACAGCTTGCGCCATTTCGTTCGCAATGCCGGCATCGACGGCTTCCGTTTCGACCTCGCTCCCGTTCTCGGCCGCACCGCAAACGGCTTCGACCGCAACGGTACGTTGGCAGCGATCCTCGCCGACGATCTGCTTGCCGATCGCATCATGATCGCCGAACCCTGGGATATCGGCCCAAGCGGCTATCAGCTCGGCAATTTCCCGGCACCCTTCCTGGAATGGAACGACCGTGCCCGCGATGACATCAGGTGCTACTGGCGTGGCGATGGCTGGAAGACGGGTTCGCTCGCAACCGTGCTGGCCGGCTCTTCGAACATCTTCTCAGCCAATGGCGGAACAGAGACCCGCAGCGTCAATTTCCTCGCCGCCCATGACGGTTTCACGCTCATCGACCTCGTGTCCTATAGCGGCAAACACAATGAGGCGAACGGCGAGAACAATCGCGACGGCCACAACGAGAACCATTCCTGGAACAACGGCGTTGAAGGTGAAACGGCCTATCCCGTCATCCGGGAACGTCGCAAGGCTGATGTCATGGCGCTCATCTCCACCCTCTTTGCCAGCCGCGGCAGCGTGATGCTGACGGCCGGCGACGAGGGCGGACGAACACAGCACGGCAACAACAATGCCTATTGCCAGGACAACGAGATTACCTGGGTCGACTGGAAGCTGCTGGACGAAGACCTGATCGCCCACACCGCCTTCGTCGCCACGCTTCGCCGCCGCTTCTCGGTCTTCTCCGAACTAGCCTTCTTTTCTGGTAACGGCGATGTGGAGTGGATTTCTCTCGCTGGCGAGCCGATGACAACAGGCGAATGGGAAACGCCCTCGTTCTCCACCCTCGGCATGGTGCTTGCGACGCGCGATCGTTCCAACCGCAAAGAGACCCGCCTCGCCGTGCTCTTCAACCGCTCCGAACAACATCAACTCTTCACGCTTCCCTCAGCCGGCGAAGCAAACTGGCGCCAGCTTTTGCCGGATGGCGCGCGGAAAGTCGGCGGCCGCGCCACCGTTGAGCCGCGTTCGGTCACCTTTTTCGTGGAAAATTGATCCACGAAACCCGCGAGTGCGAATCGTTATCGCAATCGTCACGAATGCGCGATAAGGCTTGCGGCTGCGGGTTTTTACGAGGAATGCATGGTCATGGAAATTTCGCTCTCGGATGTCCGGGAGCTGGTTGGCACGGAAACAGGATTGTCTGACTGGATCCTCGTCGATCAGAAGATGATTGATGCCTTTGCAGAGGCAACCGGCGACCATCAGTTCATTCACGTCGATCCTGTTCGCGCAGCAGCCGAAAGTCCCTTCGGCGGAACCATCGCCCATGGCTTCCTGACGCTCTCGCTGCTGTCGACGATGAATTACAATTGCCTGCCCAAGGTGCGCGAGCAGACGATGGGCATCAATTACGGCTTCGACAAGGTCCGCTTCATGTCGCCGGTCAAGAGCGGCACCCGCATCCGCGGCCACTTCGTGCTCTCGGACGCCCGCTTCCGCGGCGCCGGCATGCTGATGACGACCTATGATGTCTCGATCGAAATCGAGAATGAAAAGAAGCCGGCGCTGACCACCCGCTGGATCACCATCATCCAGTTCGACCCGAAAGATCGGCCGGAAGACACCTAAGGTTCTTTGCTGACCTTAATGGCTCGCGTCCTCGGCGCCTTCGGCGAGCAGCCCGAATACATAATCCGAAAACGACCGCCAGCATTCGACCCGGAACGTATCCTCCTCGGTGCGGAAGAGCACGAT
Organism: Rhizobium sp. CF142; assembly: GCF_000281145.1. Classification (NCBI taxonomy): domain Bacteria; kingdom Pseudomonadati; phylum Pseudomonadota; class Alphaproteobacteria; order Hyphomicrobiales; family Rhizobiaceae; genus Rhizobium; species Rhizobium sp. CF142. Next base: position 5,721 of record NZ_AJWE01000048.1, read on the forward strand.
CTCGACCTTGCCGAAGATCGTCCGCGAGCAAGCACCCACCGGGAAAATTTCCAGAGAGAGGTCCTGCGGGCAGCCGGCGGACAGCGTCGCCTCCGCACCCGGTCCGGAAACAATGATACCGACATTGCGGTGGGAGACATCGACCACCGAATGCAGAACGTCAGCGACGGAAAGAAGTGCCGGAAGATCCGAACCAACCTCGTCAATTACGAGCCATTCGTCCGGGCCGAGCCAGAGCGCCGAACGCCCTCCCGCACGGCCGGAGGTCTTGGGTGATGTCGGCAAAATCAGTCCCAATGCGGAAGAGAGCGCCGATACGGATTCAGCCGGCGCACGCAGCGAAAGGCGGCTTGCGACCGGTGCCACCGTCAGGCGTACCGTCGCCGAACCGGCAAGGAGACCGGAGAGAGCCGGTTTGCGAATTGCGACCTCAGCCATGGATACGGCCTCCTTCCTTGTCAAAGAACACCAGATCCGTCACCTCGACCGGAATGGTCCGGTCCGGCATCGGCACATAGAGCGTTTCGCCCACGAGATTGCGGCCACCTTCAACCAGTGCAAAGGCGATCGAGCGACCACAATTCTCAGACCAGTAGGCCGATGTCACGTGACCGAGCATCGTCATCGGCTTAGGCTGGTTCGGGTTGGCGACAATCTGCGCGCCCTCTTCGAGCACCAGCTTCGCATCCTTCGTCGCAAGACCGACGAGCTGCTTGCGGCCTTCCTTGACGAGATCGGGCCGCTTCAGGCCGCGAATGCCGACAAAATCCGCCTTTTTCTTCGAGACTGCCCAGGAGAGCCCGGCGTCATCAGGCGTCACCGTACCATCAGTATCCTGGCCGACGATGATGTAGCCCTTTTCGGCGCGCAGCACATGCATGGTCTCGGTGCCGTAGACGCAGGCGCCGAGTGGCTCGGCATTGGCCCAGACCGCCTCCAGCACCGACTGGCCGTAATCGGCAGGCACATTGATTTCAAAGCCGGTCTCGCCGGTAAAGGAGACACGGAAGAGACGTGCCGGAATACCTGCCACCTTGCACTCGGCGACACTCATATGCGGGAAGGCCTCGTTGGAAATATCAAGCCCCTCGACCAGCGGCGCCACGATCTCGCGTGCCTTGGGTCCTTGCACCGCGATTACGGCCCATTGCTCGGTGACAGAGGTCAACCATACCTTCAGATGCGGGAATTCCGTCTGCAGGTAGTCCTCCATGTGGTTGAGAACACGCGGCGCCCCGCCGGTCGTGGTCGTCACATGGAAACGGTCATCGGAGAGACGACCGACGACGCCGTCATCATAGACGAAGCCGTCTTCGCGCAGCATGATGCCGTAGCGGCACTTGCCCGGTTTCAGCGTGTCCCAGGCATTGGTGTACATGAGGTTCATGAATTCGGCGGCATCCGGTCCGACGACCTCGATCTTGCCGAGCGTCGAGGCGTCGAAGATACCAGCAGCCTCGCGCGCCGTGCGGCATTCGCGGGCGACGGCCTGATGCATCGTTTCGCCGGCGCGCGGATAAAACCAGGCGCGCTTCCAGTTGCCGACGTCTTCGAAGATCGCCCCCTTGCCCTCTTCCCAGGCATGCAGAGGCGTCTTGCGCGTCGGGTCGAACAAGGCCCCACGCGAATGTGCGATCAGTGCTCCGTAAGTCACCGGCGTGTATGGCGCGCGGAAAGTGGTAAGACCGACCTGCGGAATATCCTTGCCGAGCATTTCGGCGGCAATCGCCAGGCCATGCATGTTGGAAAGCTTGCCCTGGTCGGAGGCCATGCCGTTCGTCGTGAAGCGCTTGATATGCTCGATCGAGTGCATGCCCTCGCGCACCGCAAGACGGATGTCCTTGGCGCAGACGTCGTGTTGGAAGTCGATGAACGCCTTGGCATTCGTCTCCGGTCCGGCGCCTTCGGCCGCACCAATCATGCCACCCGTCCAGTCGAAGGCCTGCTCGACGGAAATGCCGATCTTGCTGCCCGCCTGTCTGCCGACAGCCTGCGCCATCAGTTCGCCGGCGGCCAGTGATTCCTCGACGGTCTGCTGCAGACCATCCGTGCCATTGCAGGCACCGACGGAAAGGCAGTCCTGCGCATAGGTGCCAGGCAGGAAACGCTGCGTTTCGGCATCGAAGGCGACCTTGCCCCGCGACTGGGAGAATAGGTGCACGGAGGGTGTCCATCCGGCGCAGACCAGCAGCGCATCGACGCTGATCTTGCGCGGTGATCCGCCGCCGTTGCGCGCGACCGTGATCGACGAGATGCGCAGCGCACCCGACGTATTGACCACCGACTGACCGGTCAGCACATCGATGCCGAGCGTACGGGCTTCGGCCAATACTGCTGCGCCCGGCGCCTGTCTGCTGTCGACGATCGCGGCGATCGAAACACCCGCCCGCTTCAGGTCGAAGGCCACCTCATAAGCTGAATCATGCGCGGTATAGATGCCGACCTTCTGGCCGACCGCAACGCCATAATGATTGAGATACATCCGCCCGGCCGAAGCGAGCATGATGCCCGGCCGGTCATTGTTCGGAAACACCATATGCCGCTCGATGGCGCCGGTCGCCAGGATGACGCGCTTGGCGCGGACCTGCCACAGCCGTTCGCGCGGCAGATCGCGGTCTGGGCGGGCGATATGATCCGTGACACGTTCGACGAGGCCGACGAAATTATGGTTGTAATAGCCGAAGGCCGTGGTGCGGGTCAGGATCTCTACATTCTCCATGGCCTTCAGCCGTGCAAGGGTCTTCTGCACCCAGGCGTAGCCATCAAGCCCATCCACTTTCACGCCGGCATCAAAGCGCAACGCGCCGCCGGCTTCGGCCTGCTCGTCGCAGAGGATGATTTTTGCGCCGGCTTCCGCAGCAGCCAATGCCGCCGACAGACCGGCAATACCGGCACCGACGACCAGCACGTCGCAATGGGTATAACGGCTGGCGTAGTGGTCGGGATCGTCTTCCGTCGGAGCGACACCAAGACCGGCAGCCCGACGGATCATCGGCTCGTATACGCGCTTCCACGCGGCCCGCGGCCACATGAATGTCTTGTAGTAGAAGCCTGCTGCGAAGAAGGGCGAGAACAGGTTGTTGACCGCGCCGACATCGAAGGAAAGCGACGGCCAACGGTTCTGCGACTTCACGATCATGCCGTCGAAGACTTCCTGCACGGTTGCCCGCACATTCGGCTGCTTACGGGCGCTGTCGCGCGCAACATCGATCAGCGCATTCGGCTCCTCCGCGCCGGCCGAAAGAATGCCGCGCGGGCGATGATATTTGAATGAACGGCCGACAAGATGCACACCATGGGCAATCAAGGCCGAGGCAACAGTATCGCCTTCGAGCGCCGTATAGCTCTTGCCGTCGAAGGTGAAACGCGCGGTTTTGGCGGGCGTCAGCCGGCCCTTGCCGGCGATACGGTTCGCGCCGCTCATTGGGCCTCTCCTTCAACTGCTTCGTAGGTCTCGACCGGCGCATGCGGCTCGGCCGCAGTCCCGATAGCAGGCTTCGGTTCGCCGGCCTTGTAGGTCATGATGAACTTGTCGCTGATAGTATCGCGCGCCGCGTTGAAGAAGCGCCCGCAGCCGTGCATGTGCCGCCAGCGCTCGAAGATCAGGCCTTTCGGATTGTCACGCAGGAAGAAATATTCCTCGAACTGCTCGTCAGAGATTGAGGCTATATTGGCCGGCCGAACGATGTGGGCGTCACCGGCACCACGGAACTCGAGCTCGGAGCGCTCTTCCTGACAGTAAGGGCAATAGATCAGCAGCATGTCGTCCTCCTGTCAGTGCGCGACGGCGGCAGCCGCCGCCTCGTCAATCAGCCGGCCGGAGCGGAACCGCTCCAGCGTCAGCCCGGCATTGAACTTGTGCACTTCGTCGCGGGCTATCAGATGGGCGAAGAGATTGGCCGAACCCGGTGTCGCCTTGAAACCACCGGTACCCCAGCCGCAATTCACGTAGAGCCCGGGAACGGGCGTCTTCGACTGGATGGCCGAACGGTCCGGCGTGTTGTCGACGATACCGCCCCACTGACGCATCATCTTCACGCGGCGGAACATCGGGAAAAGCTCGCAAATGGCGTCGAGCGTATGCGTGATGATCTGCAGGCCACCCGTCTGGGAGTAGGAATTATACTGGTCCGTGCCCGCACCGATGACGAGCTCACCCTTGTCGGACTGCGAGATATAGGCATGCACCGTGTTCGACATAACGACGCAGGGAAAGATCGGCTTCAGCGGCTCGGAAACCAGTGCCTGCAGCGGGCTTGATTGCAGCGGCACGCGCACATCCGCCATCTTCATGACTGTTGTCGTGTGGCCGGCAGCCGACACGCCAATCTTCTTCGCACCGATGAAGCCCCTGTTGGTCTCGACGCCGGTGACCCGACCATCCGGGCCGCGGCGAATGCCGGTGACTTCGCAATTCTGGATGATGTGCACGCCGCGATCTGATGCCGCACGTGCGTAACCCCAGGCAACCGCATCGTGACGCGCCGTACCGCCGCGGCGCTGCAAGGCGGCGCCATTGATCGGGTAGCGGGCCGTCGCCGAAATATCGAGCGGCGGGCAATAGGCCTTGGCCTGCTCGGGTGTCAGCCATTCATTGTCGATGCCGTAGAGCCGGTTGGCATGGATATGCCGCTTGAAGCTCTGCATGTCGTGCACATTGTGCGACAGCATCATCACGCCGCGCGGCGAATACATGACATTGTAATTGAGCTCCTGCGACAGCCCTTCCCAGAGCTTCATCGAGTGCTCATAGATGTGCATGCTCTCTTCATAGAGATAGTTGGAGCGGATAATGGTGGTGTTGCGGCCGGTATTGCCGCCGCCAAGCCAACCCTTTTCCAGCACCGCCACATTCGTGATGCCGTGCTCCTTGGCAAGGTAATAAGCTGCGCCCAGCCCATGACCGCCACCACCGATGATGATCACGTCATATTCGGGTCGCGGCTCCGGCGAAGTCCACTGCTTTTCCCAGCCCCTGTGCCCGCGCAGAGCCTCCCGCGCTACGGCAAAAACCGAATATTTCCGCATCCGCCATCATCTCCTTCAGGCAAAGGCATTTTCGTCGTGGCCATACAAATCGCAAATCGAATTGCGGCACAACGGTTCTTTTGCGACGTGAAAGAGCTTTTGTTTTGACACGGCGACGGCTGCATCGCCCCGCTTGGCCGCGATCGGCCTTCGCAGATGCGGCATAACCCTTTTCTCACCCAACAGGGCAGGCAGAACGGGCCTGCTGGAAATGTTAGTATCCCCCTAATGTGGGGTGTAAGATGTCGGGTTGGCGTAGCATATGGATCGCGGGCATCTGCTTCGCGCTGTCAGGCGCGTGGCCTGCGTTCGCCGCTGAACCCGTCGGCCAGGCGACTCTCATCAAAACCGAAGTGACCGGACAGGGCGGGCCGATCATCGTCAATGACGAGGTCCATCGCGACGAGCGTATCCGCACCTCCCAATCAGGGCTCGGCCAGTTCATATTCCGCGACGGCACCAAGCTTGCCGTAGGCTGGGGCTCGTCTGTCGTCATCGACAAATATGTCTATGACGATTCCGACTCCGTCAAACGCCTCTCCATCAAGGCGGCCAAGGGCACGTTCCGCTGGGTCAGCGGCAATTCGAAATCCTCCGCCTATCAGATCCAGACGCCCGCCGGTACGATCGGCGTACGCGGCACCGCTTTCGATTTCTATGTCGGCCCTGACGGCACGACTGCCGTGGTGCTACTGAACGGCGCAGCGACCTTCTGCGGCCCTGGCGGCTGCCGGCAATTGCAGCAGCGTTGCGATTGCGTCATTGCGCGGCCGAACGGCAACATGACGGATGCCCACCCTGTCAACCGCAGCGTGCTGCAGAGGCTGGGCAACCAGCGCGCCCTTCCCTTCCTCTCCGGCAACCAGAGTTTAACGGGCGGCCTCGGCCTGCTTGGCGGCTGCCGGATGGCCTCGGTTGACCCTGAGCGCAAAGACCGGCTTCGCCAGACACCCCGGCCGCGAGATCCGGATCCACAGCCCCAGCAGCAACCACAGAAGCAGGATGCTCCGCCGACGCAGCGGCCGGAAAAACCGCATCACGACAAGCCGCATCATGACAGGCCCCACCATGATAAGCCGGAGCGCGACTGGCATGACAAACACGACAGGCATGGCTGGAAGGACAAGCACGATAGAGACGACCACCATGGCGATCATGGAAGGCCGGACCGGCACGACGCACCTGACAGGCCGAGCCGCACGGAAAGGGCAGATAACCACCAGGACCGCAGCCATCAAGACAGACCGAGCACGCAGGAAAGAAGCGGAGGCGAAAACCAAACTGCCGGCAATGATCAGAGCGCGGGAAGAGATCGGGATCGGGATCGTAGCCACGATCGGGATCAGAACCGGAATCGAGGCTGGGGCGGAAGCGGAAATCGGGACAGGAACCGCAACCGCTGACTGACTATTCGACGGCTTGCTGTTCAGGCAGGCCGATATCCTCCCGAAAATGATCGTTCCTGGCCGATATCCGCTCGTAGAATTCCGTGAGGCCGGCCAGGACCTGTACCCCGGAGAGTTTTGCCGCACCGATCAGCTTGCGGCTGTTCCTCGAACGCTCGCGCAAGGCGCCCATTACCTCCTCATGGACGAGATGCAGGGCGCCGAATTCCGGCGAGGCAGCGATCTTCTCATCGCCGACCACGGCAAATATCTGCGTTCGGCTGCTCTTTCCTTTGAGCGGAATGGCTCCTGCCTCCAAGAGCGCCGCCCCGCTTTGCGCCCGTGCCGTGGTGTCGGAGATCAGGATATCGAAGCCGACGTCCTTGCAGCAGGATTCGATGCGCGCCGCGACATTCACCGCGTCGCCCACCGCCGAATAGTTGAAGCGTGTCTTCGCGCCCATGTTGCCGACACAGGCGAGACCGGTATGGATGCCGATGCCGATCCTCACCTGCTGAGCGCTGCCGAAACCGAAGGCGTCACGGGCATTGAGCTCGGCTAGCGTCTCCCGCATGGCAAGGGCCGCTCGCAGCGCCTTTGCTGCATGATCCGAAACATCGACCGGCGCATTCCAGAATGCCATGATGGAATCGCCGATGAATTTGTCGAGCGTTCCCTCGTTCCCGACAACATGACGGCTCAACGCGTCGAGCAGCGTATTGAGAAACTGGACGACGGCGGTCGGCGTCAGCCTTTCACTGATCTCGGTGAAATTGCGCACATCGACGAACATCATGGTGAGCTCGCGCTCGTCCCCGCCAAGCTTCAGCGCATCGGGCGTATGCTCGATCCTGTGGAGCAGCGAAGGCGAGAGGTAATGGCCGAAGGCGCGCCGCACCTCCCGCCGCTCCCTGTCGATGACGAGGATGCGGAACGATGTTGCCGCAAAATGCGTGATGGAGCCGCCGATAATAGGCGCCAGCGGATCGAACAGCAGGCCGGCGTAGAGAAAGCTGAACCACGAAGCGGCAAGCGCCATCGCGGTGATCGCCAGGCCGCAGACCAGCGCCACGGCCGGACTGACGAAGGTCGTGATGATGACGAGCAGGAAGCCGAGCACGGCAATGGAGAGAATCTCCAGCCCGTCTGCCCAGTCCGGCCGTGACAGGTAGCGGCCCGAAAGGATCTGCTCGACAGTTTGCGCCTGCAGCGAAACACCCGGCACATTTTCTCCGAGCGAGGTGGTGCGGATATCCTGCAGCCCGACCGCCGAGGTGCCGATGAAGATAATGCTGCCTTGGATCTGAGCAGCGATATCAGGGGCCACTCCGCCGGCGGCAAGGACCTTTCGGGCCGAGACATAACGCTCTGCCCGGTTCGGCGTCACGTAAAGCCAGATCTCGCCGGCAGCCGTCAGCGGAACGATGAAATCGCCGATCTTCGCCGAGGTGATGATCCCCGCGCGGTCGGGCGCGCCAGCCAGCACATAGGTCGAGGCGCCTTGCGCGACCCGTAACGCTTCGATCGCAAGATTGGGGTAAAACTGCTCTCCATCGCTGAGGAACAGCGGCACTGCGCGCACGACTGATGACGGGCTGCCTGGATTGAGACTGACATGGCCAAGCCCCGCGGCATTCGCCTCCAGCGCCGGCCGGAGCGGCGTCGAAGCGCCAAGATGCGGAGGTGCAGTCAGCGGACTTTCGCCGGTAAAGGCAAAGCCGGCTTTTACCGGCGGCTTGTAACTGCCTTCGTTGGAAAGCCCGAAGCCGAGAACGACAGGCTTTCCCTCGATCGACTGCGCGAATATCTCGTCATTGTCAGGCAACTGCGCCGCAAGCGATGGATCGACGCCCTCCACCTCCTGGATCACATTGCGCGGCGACATCCGGTCGGGCTCGGCAAAGATGACGTCGAAGGCGATGGCCGCCGCTCCCATATCCGAGAGACGCTTGACCAGCATTGCCAGCCTGTCGCGCGGCCAAGGCCACTGGCCGAACTCCCGCAGGGAAGCCTCGTCGATATCGACGACTCTGACGGGCATGGCCTCAAAGCTGCGCGGCACAATGCGCTGGTATTCGTCGAAGGTAACGTCGCGGACCTGCCTGAGCACCGGCGGATCGCTTGCCCGGAACATCGTGAGTGCAGCCACGATGACGAGGCCGATCAGGACACCGATCTGCTGCAAACGCGTCATGCTTCCGTCGAAGTCCCCTACAAGCGCTTCAAAGCCTTCCTGTCCGCCGGCAGGCTACGCTTGTTTGACGCCAAAGACTATTCGTTCATGCTCAGAAGCTGAAAAACCGTGTGAAATATGGCTGTCGGTACCCCCCAAGGATTTTCGCTCCGGTGTAACAGCAATACAGTGGGCAATTACTTCCAGATTTGGCCAACCGTTGCGGCCAGACTTTCCAGCTTCGGCCTTGCCGCACATGCGACGAAGTGTTTTTCTCCCTCAGGGATTTGATAATTCGATCATTGTCGAGAGGATGAGCCATGGCAGATCCGCAAGGAGAGACCACGGCAAGAACTGCCGAAAATTCGGCCTCTGCCGCCCGTAGAAGCGGCCATTGGCTGATCGCCGTCGTGCTGGCGATGCTGGCCGGGCTGCCGCTCGCCGTCTGGCTTGATATCAGCGACCTCTCCGAAAGTGCGCTACGCCGGCAGGCGCGGGACATGAGTTCGCTCGTCACCAGCATACGCTCCTATTATTCAGCGAATGTCGTCGGCAGGGTGCTCGCCGCCCATCAGGCGGGCGATGTCAGCGGCACGGTCGTCTCACACAACTATGCTAATATTCCAGGCGCCATTCCGCTGCCCGCCACGCTTTCGCTGGAGCTCGGCGACGTCATCAAGGAGCAGCAGGCCAACATCACCTATCGCTTTCTCTCCGACCTTCCCTTCAAGAATCGCGCATCCCACGAACTCGACACTTTCGAACAGGCTTCACTTACATCCCTGCGTGCAAATTCCGCCCAGACGCTGACCGACCTCACCCGCGTCGGATTTACCGATACGCTGCGGCTCATCACGCCAGTCATCATGGGCCAGGCTTGCGTCGCCTGTCACAACACGCATCCAGAAAGCCCGAAGAAGGATTGGAAGGTAGGCGATGTGCGCGGCATTCAGGAAGTCATCATCCGCCAGCCCTATGCGAGCAACGTTCTCGCCTTCAAATATCTGCTCTGCTATTTCTTCTTCGTTGCCATCATCGGCATCAGCTTCATTGTTCTGCAGCGCCAGCAGACGCGCGTCATCCACGGCGCCAACCGCGATCTTGAAGCGGCTAACGAATTCCTCGCCAGCGTTTCCCTGAAGATTTCCCGCTATCTGTCGCCGCAAATCTACAAGAGCATCTTCAGCGGCCAGAAGGATGTGGTCGTCCATACCGAGCGAAAGCGCCTGACGATCTTCTTCTCGGACATCAAGGATTTCACCGCCACGACCGAGCGTCTGCAGCCGGAAGCGCTGACGGAAATGCTGAATGAATATCTGACCGAAATGTCCACGATCGCGCTCAAACATGGCGGCACGGTGGACAAGTTCATTGGCGATGCCATGCTGGTCTTCTTCGGCGATCCCGAAACCAAGGGGCCGGAGGAGGATGCCAAGGCATGCCTGCGCATGGCAGTGGACATGCAGCAGCGGCTCGGAGAACTGAAGGACCGATGGCGCCGGAACGGCACGGAAGAGCCCTTCGTGGTGCGCATGGGAATCAATAGCGGCTATTGCAACGTCGGCAATTTCGGCAGCAGTGACCGCATGGACTATACGATCATCGGTGCCGAAGCGAACCTTGCCGCACGCCTGCAATCGATCGCCCAGGGCGGCGAGATTGTCATCAGCTACGAAACCTATGCGCTGGTGAAAGATATCGTTGATGCCCATCCTTTGCCGCCGATCACCATGAAGGGCATCCAGCGGGAAATCGTACCCTACGCCGTGGACGGGCTGATGCTCGGCGCCGATCACAAGAGCCGCGTTCTCAGCGAACATCTGGCCGGACTGGACCTGCATCTGGACATGGCTCGGCTTGAGCCGGCGGACCGCTCCCGTGTTATCGCAGCGCTCAAGGAAGCGATCGCTGCTCTGGACGAAACGAAACCCGAGAAGGCGCGCTCCTAGCTCCGTATAGGCGAGGGCGGGATTTTTCCGCCCGATCGCATATCCCGTCTGGACTTCATTCCGTCGATCTGATATTTCGCAACACCAATCGCAAGGCCGCGGCCGCGCGAACGTTATATTTTTGCCCCAGGCGCTGCGCCGCCTTTCGGCATCAACCAAACCAAAGGAACGTGATTCTCGTGCAGGTACTTGTCCGCGATAACAATGTTGACCAGGCTCTCCGCGCTCTCAAGAAGAAGATGCAGCGCGAAGGCATTTTTCGCGAAATGAAGATGCGCGACTACTACGAAAAGCCGTCGCAGAAGCGCGCGCGCGAAAAGGCCGAGGCTGTTCGTCGTGTTCGCAAGCTGGCCCGCAAGCGCGCTCAGCGCGAAGGTCTGGTTGCAGCACGCTGAGGCGGTGCCGTCGTTTTTTCGACGTTTTCAGGTGCATGTGTGGCGGGGGCGATGAGTTTCGCCGCCGCCTTTTTTAATTTGCTGCTGAAGATTGCATATCCGCTTTGCCGGATATGAAGCATGGGGAAAGCGAGCCCGAATGGCTGTCATAACGTTCAATCCGTCCCGCTCGTTGCGTTCGCAGAAATCGGTCGTATTCGCCTCGCTGGCACTTGCCGCAGCGCTCGGCCTTGCCGGTTGCGAAACGACCAACACTTCGGATGCTGTGATCCGCATCGACAAGGCGCAGGGCTCACAGGAAAATATCGCTTCGCTGACGGCCGTCATCAACGCCAATCCGCGCGATCCGGAAGGCTACAATGTCCGCGGTTCCGCCTATGGCCGCGGCGGCGAATTCCGCAAGGCACTCGACGACTTCAACACAGCGCTGCAGATCAACCCGCGCTTCTTCCAGGCCTATGCCAACCGCGCACTGGTCTACCGCAATATGGGTCAGCAGCCGCAGGCAATCGCCGATTACAACGCCGCCCTGCAGATCAATCCGAGCTATGACGTCGCCTATATCGGTCGCGGCAATGTCTACCGCATGGCCGGCCAGGACGATCAGGCCTTCAATGATTTCTCAAGAGCGATTCAGCTCGGCACGACGGATGGTCGCGCCTATCACAATCGCGGCCTGATCTACCAGAAGCGCAATCAGCAGGATAAGGCGATCGACGATTTCTCGAAGGCGATCTCGCTGTCGCCGAACTCGCCCGAGCCATATAACGGCCGCGGCATTTCCTACATCGCGCTGAACGACAACGACAACGCATTCGCCGACTTCAACCACGCGATCGAACTCAACGGCAACCTCGCCGAATCCTGGGCGAACCAGGCTCTCGTCTACGAGCGCCGCGGCGAGAAAGACAAGGCCATCCGCTCCTACCGCCACGCTGTCGGCCTCGATCCGAAATACCAGCCGGCCCGGGATGGACTTGCCCGCGTCGGCGGCACTACCGGCTGACGGATAACGAGAAGAGGTGGCGATGATGACAGCGAAACCGCATGTGATCGTCGTCGGTGCCGGCATTGTCGGCGCCTCGATTGCCTGGCATCTCACACACAAGGGTGCAGCAGTCACCATCGTCGGCGAAGAACTCGGCGGCGTGGCGACACCCTGTTCCTTTGCCTGGATCAATGCGAGCTGGGGCAATCCCGAATTCTATTTCCATTTTCGCCGCAGAGCGATGGCCGAATGGAAGCGGCTGGCACGGGAACTGCCCCGCCTGCCACTCGCCTGGTGCGGCGGCCTCTGCTGGGATAGGCCGGCGGCCGATCTCGAAGCCTATGCCGATGAACACGGCCGTTGGGGCTACGGTATCAGCCGGCTGAACCGGGAAGAAAGCGCGCGGCTCGAACCCGGCCTTGGCGAATATCCGGATTTCGCCCTCTATATCGCAGAAGAAGGTGCGGTGGAGCCTGTTGCCGCCGCACGTTTGCTACTTGCTGATGCCGAAGCACATGGCGCGACGTTCGTTCATGCCACGGTCAACGGTCTGCTGCAGAGTGCCGGACGAATCGTCGGGCTTGTCACGTCGGAAGGCATGCTCGAAGCCGATCATGTCGTGCTGGCCGCGGGTGCAGGCTCAGTTCCGATCGCCGCCTCAGCGGGGATCACATTGCCGCTGTCCGCACCAGCCGGCCTGATCGTGCACTCCCGTCCTGTCTCGAAACGCTTGAACGGCCTCGTCATGACACCGCATCTGCATATGCGCCAGACGGCCGAAGGCCGTATAATCGCCGGCTCGGATTTCGGTGGTGGCGATCCCGGTGAAGATCATCAGGCAAGCGCAGCGGAACTCTTCGAACGCGTAAAAGCGATGATCATAGACAATGCCGATCTGAAGCTCGATTTCTTCACGGTCGGCTATCGCCCGACACCGGCTGACGGTTTTCCCATCATCGGCAATGCCGGCCTGCCGGGTCTCTATGTCACGGTCATGCACTCCGGTGTCACGCTTGCTCCGCTTGCGGGCCTGCTTGCTGCCGACGAGCTTCTGTCAGGCAAGAGTGACGAAAGCCTCATGCCCTTCCGGCTGCAGCGCTTCACCGACGCAGAATAATCCTTAAAAAATTGACGATTTTGCACCTGACTATTTTAGTAGGTTGCAACCAAATGCCCCGCCCCCTAACATGATCCCGCTTTGATAGCGGGCTATTGGGCGGTACGAAATGTGAGGGGCGTGTGCGAGCGATGCGGATTCTTGCTTTCGTTAGACTCTGCGAAACCGAGCTTCCCCAGCATCCAGCCCCGGCAGTTCGGAGGCGGCATCGATGAGGTTTGCCGTACGTCTTTTTCCGAAAGCTTCGATCGGAACATATCTCATCGCCATGGCCGTGGCGATCGCACTGCCGATCTTCGCCTTCGTTGCCCTTCTTCTCATGCAGCTGGAAGACAATCAGCGGTCTACACTCAAGCGCGAAACCGCGCAGGATGCGCTCGCCCTCTCACGCACCATCGACCGCCAGCTTCAGGATATGGCAACGACGCTGCGGCTGCTGTCCTCCTCGCCGGAGCTGGAGAGCGGCGACTATGAATCTTTCTACAATCGTACGGAAACAGCGCTGCGCGGCGATACACTCTATGTGATCGCCGTCGACAAGGCCGGACAGCAATTTCTGAATACCCGTCGCTCCTTCGGCACGCCGCTCGGCAAGACGACAAACATCGCGGCTTTGGAAGCCGCGATGAAGTCTGGCCGGATCGAAGCCTCCGACGTCTTCATGGGCGCAACGAGCGGCATGTGGGTCTACAACGTCACCCTGCCGCGTGACGAGGATCCTGTCGCCGCATTGATCATCACCCAGAATGCCACCGATCTTGCAAAACTCGTCACGACAGAGGGCCTTGCCTCCGGCTGGTCGGCGGCGGTCATCGATCAGGGTGGTCATGTCGTAGCGAGCCGCGGCCCGGCCAATCTGCAGCCTGGCGAACCCTTCGACCCGCGCATCCTGCCTTCGCTCGTCGCATCCAGCGGGGTTTTCGAAGACAGCGATATCCTCCCGCACGCCCTGTTGGGTTATGCGCAGATTCCCGGCTGGTCCTGGAAGACTGTGGTATGGGGGCCGATCGCCACCGCCCAGGCACCGATCCTCAGCACCTGGCGCTTCCTGCTGATCGGCGGCCTCGTGCTGCTGCTCGTTGCCGTGCTTGCCACCTATGCCGTTGCCCGGCAGGTCCGCTCGACGATTCGCGAAATAGCCGACATGGCGAACCGGCTCGGCGACGGCCATATCGTCTCTCCCGTCGAAACCAGTGTCATCGAGGCCAACCAGGTGGCGATTGCGCTTTCCAATGCCTCTTTCGACCGTAGCCAGAGCGAAGACCGGCTGCGCTTCGTCATGCATGAGCTGGTTCATCGCACCAAGAACCTGCTAACGCTTGTTCTCGCAATGATGCGCCAGCTCTCCAAGCAGGCCGACAGCGTCGAGACATTCCGGTTGGCCGTCGCTCACCGCCTTGAAGGACTCGTGCGCTCGATCGAGCTTCTGACGGGCGAGCAATGGTCCGGCGTCTCGCTGCATCGCGTCATCGATATTCATCTCCAGGCCTTTCCACAGGCTCGCGAGCAGGTGAAAATCGACGGCATGGATTTCATCCTCAAGCCCGATGCCGTACAGAACCTCGGCCTGGCGCTGCATGAACTCGCCACCAATTCGGTGAAGTACGGAGCGCTCTCCGTGCCACAGGGCCGTGTGCTCTTCGAATGGCAGCCGGCGGAGGACAACATGTTGCGTTTCACCTGGACTGAAAGCGGCGGCCCGCCAGTCAGTCCGCCGTCGCGCACCGGTTTCGGCACCACCGTCATCAAGGCGCATGCCGCCTCCGCTTTCCGGGGCAAGGTCGATGTCGACTTCCGCCCGGAAGGTCTCGTCTGGATCCTCACGGCCCAGCGTGGGACGATGGAGCGCGAGTAGCGCAACCGAAACAATCACTGCAGCCGCTGAACCTGCAGGCCCAAGACGGTCTCAATCTCGCCGTCGCCGTCGAGAAGATGACGCTGGTGCCGGGCGAAATCTGACGGTTCGCCGAGGATAAAAGAAAAGCCTGCTGAAGCGGGCTTTTCAGTTAGTGGGCGATTGCCTTGTTGATCTCTTCGGTCACCTTCTTGGCGTCCCCAAGCAGCATCATCGTGCCGTCCTTGTAGAACAGCGTGTTGTCGATGCCGGCGTAACCCGAACCGAGCGAACGCTTGACGAAGAGGCAGGTTTTGGCCTTGTCGACGTCAAGGATCGGCATGCCGTAGATCGGCGAGGACTTGTCGTCGCGTGCCGCCGGATTGGTGACGTCATTGGCGCCGATGACATAGGCGACATCGGCCTGGGCGAATTCCGAATTGATGTCCTCAAGCTCGAAGACTTCATCATAGGGCACATTGGCCTCGGCAAGCAGCACGTTCATATGACCCGGCATGCGGCCGGCGACCGGATGGATCGCGTATTTCACTTCCACGCCGTTCTTCTTGAGATTGTCGACAAGTTCACGCAACGCATGTTGTGCCTGCGCCACCGCCATGCCGTAGCCCGGCACGATGATGACCTTGGAGGCATTCGCCATCAGGTAGGCCGCATCCTCGGCCGAGCCGAGCTTGACGATCTTCTCCGACGTATCCGCCGCGCCGCCTGCCGTCTCGCCGCCGAAACCGCCGAGGATAACGGAGAGGAAAGAGCGGTTCATGCCCTTGCACATGATGTAGGACAGGATCGCACCCGATGAGCCGACCAGCGCACCGGTAATGATGAGCGCCAGATTGCCGAGCGTGAAGCCGATGCCGGCGGCAGCCCAGCCCGAATAGGAATTCAGCATCGACACGACGACGGGCATGTCTGCGCCGCCGATCGGCACGATCAGCAGGATGCCGAGTAACAGCGAGAGCGCAACGACCGCCCAGAAGTCCAGGTGGCTCTCAGTCACCGCCAGACCGATGATGAAGAGCACGATCAGGACAGCCAGCGCGATGTTGATCAGATGGCGGAAGGGTAACAGGATCGGCTTGCCGGACATACGCCCATCGAGCTTCAGGAAGGCGATGATCGAGCCGGTGAAGGTCAGCGCGCCGATCGCCACACCGATCGCCATTTCGATGCGTGCTTCCGTATGGATATGGCCGATCTCGCCGATACCGAAAGAGCCAGGCGTATAGAGCGCCGATGCCGCAACCAGAACCGCGGCAAGACCAACCAGCGAATGGAAGCCGGCAACGAGCTGCGGCATCGAGGTCATGGCAATGGTGCGGGCAATATAGGCGCCAGCGCTGCCGCCGATGGCGAGACCGAGGATGATGAGCACGAAGCCGCCGAAGTCAGGCGTTGCTAGCACCAGCGTCGTGAGGATCGCAATCCCCATGCCGATCATGCCGTAGAGATTGCCCTTGCGGCTGGTGGCCGGATGCGAGAGCCCGCGCAGCGCCAGAATGAACAGCACGCCGGAGACGAGATAGAGGAAGGCTGCAAGATTGGTCATCGGTGCCTCACTTGTCCTTCTTGCGGTACATCGCCAGCATGCGCTGCGTGACGAGGAAGCCGCCGAAGATATTCACCGAGACGAGCACGAGGGCCACGAAACCGAAGCCGGTCGCAAGCCCGCTGGTCGAGATGCCGACCGCAAGCAACGCGCCGACGACGATGACCGAGGAGATCGCGTTGGTCACGGCCATCAGCGGCGTATGCAGCGCCGGCGTTACTGACCAGACGACGTAGTAGCCGACAAAGATCGACAGCACGAAGATCGCGAACTGGAAGACGAAGGGATCGATCGCCCCGCCGGTGGCCGCACTTGCCGCTTCAGGCGCCTGGGCAGCAGCGGTAATGACCGCGGTGACGGCCTGGTCGAGCTGCTCCAGAGCCTTGTCCATTGCTTCACTGGCCATCAGTTATCCCCCTTCTTGGCGCCGCCGAATGCCGGATGTACGACATCCCCCGCATAGGTCAGCATCGTCGCCCTGATGAGTTCGTCCTCGAGGTTGAGCACGACCGATTTCGTTTCCTTACTCACCATCGTCTCCAGGAAGGTCACGAGGTTCTTGGCGTAAAGCGCTGAAGCACTGGCCGCCACACGGCCCGCCATGTTCAGAAAGCCGATCACCTTCACACCTTCGACATCGGCGACCTGCCCTGTAACCACACCTTCAATGTTGCCGCCGCGCTCGACTGCGAGATCGACAGCAACCGCCCCCGGCTTCATCGAGGCCAGCATGGTGCGCGAGACGAGCCGCGGCGCCGGGCGGCCGGGAATGAGAGCCGTGGTAATGACGATGTCCTGCTTGGCGATGTGCTCGGCAACGAGTGCAGCCTGCCTCGCCTGATAGTCGGCCGACATTTCTTTGGCGTAGCCGCCGGCCGTTTCCGCCGCCTTGAACTCGTCATCCTCGACGGCGATGAACTTCGCGCCGAGAGATGCAACCTGTTCCTTCGCTGCGGGGCGAACATCGGTTGCCGAAACGGCGGCACCGAGACGGCGCGCCGTCGCAATCGCCTGGAGGCCGGCAACGCCCGCACCCATGACGAAAACCTTGGCGGCAGGAATAGTCCCCGCTGCCGTCATCATCATCGGCATGGCACGATCATAGACGACGGCTGCCTCGATGACCGCCTGATAACCTGCAAGATTGGCCTGCGACGAAAGCACATCCATCGACTGCGCACGGGTGATGCGCGGCATCAGCTCCATCGCGAAGGTGGAAAGACCGGCACGGGCCATCGCGGCGACCGCCTCATCATTGCCATAGGGATCCATGATGGCAATGACGACGGCACCGGTCTTATAGCCGGAAATTTCGCTTTCGCTCGGCCGGCGGACCTTGAGGATCACATCGGCGGACGCTGCATCCGCGAACGTGCCGATTGCGGCGCCCACGGCCTCGAACTCACTATCCGGAATGCGAGAAAGTGCTCCGGCGCCCGCTTCGACAATGACATCGAAGCCGAGTGACTTTATCTTTTTCACGGTTTCGACAGACGCGGCAACGCGCGTCTCATCGCCCGTGATTTCCTTGGCTACGAAAACGATATTGGCCAACTGCCCCCTCCTCCGGGTCAGCTGGGCCGTGGCAGGCTGCTTGCCTGCACGGGCCAAGCATCTACATCACAAAGTTCGGAAGACCGTGTCTTCCCGCAAGCCGCGCTTAGCGGAGCAGGAAGATGCCGGCGACGAGGATGATGAGGAAGACGAGGATGCCGCCGAGGAAACCGGCGCCGCCGAAGAAACCGGCAGCCATCGCAAGCATCAGGGCAATCAGAAGCATCGAGCCGTATTTCGTGCCGGCAATGAACATGTTGTAGGTCTTTTCATGTTCCTTGTAGTCCATCGGCGCGCCGGTCTCGACCGGTCCGGTATGATGTTCAGCCATGAATATCGTCTCCCTGAAATGCCTCAGCGCTGCCTGATTCCCTCGCCTCAGCGAGGCAAATCCCCACCCGCAGGGATTACACAATGACGGGCGAAAGCGCAATGCATGAGAATGCCGCAGGGACGCCCTTCTCCTGATGTGGAGAGGGCATTCCCTATGGAAGAATCAAAGCGGCAGATCCGTTCCGAGCTGGCCTTCAGGCACGAAACGGGCGGTGGGAACGATGGTGAGCGAAGGCAGCGTGTTTTCCGGGCCGCGCGCGAACATCATCCGCTGCTCGCTGGCGCTGGAAATGAAGAAGGGATAACGCGTGAGAAGCTTGCGGCCGACCTCGACGACGTTGGTCGCCATCAGCGTCATGTCGATCCCGTAATTTTTGGCCTTCTGGCCCGGCACGACGGTGTCTGCATAGAAGACACGCTTATAGAATGCCGCATGCGGCGGGCGGACGAACTGCAGAACCCGATGTGCGCGGAAATGCGCGGCCGCGACGATGCTTGGCCGCAGCGTCAGGTAGGGAATCCAGGTCAGATCGGCGGTCAGATCTGGATCGGCGGCAAAACGCGCCGGATCGATCAAGCTTAGACCTGCATCCAGAAGCGCATCGATTGCTTCTGGGAAGGCTCCGGCCGACTGGCTGACGCGATGTTCCGGCGTCACATGGTGGATACGGATCGTGCTGACGAGCTCGCCATAATAATAGAGCCCGAAAACATGAGCATGGCTGTCGAAATCCGTGTCGTCGAGCAGTCCCTTCGGGGCCAGCGCAAGGGTGTCGTGCGCCTTGTAGGCCTTGTAACGCAGCCGCTCGACATCCTCCATGTCCTCAGTGCTTTCGACGCGGCGATATTCGACATTATCAAGAATTTCGAGAACCTTCTTCGAAAAGTCACTCGTACTCAAAGCGACAGACGCCATGGATGCACCCCGTTGTTAACGGGTCATTAATCATACCACATTCGTCAAAGCGCAAGATTTGATAAGAATTTTGGACGTATTTGAATCATTAAGGTTAACGGCCGCGAATATGCCCTTGGTCACACCGTCAGGCAGCGCCCTGATCAGGCGACCTTGCTGCGGCGACGCGGTGCCGTGCGGCGGTTGAGAGCATGGGAGAGGATGCCGATTTCCTTCGAGGGGACCGGCGGGGAAAAGACGTAACCCTGTACGAGATCCGTACTGCGGTGCTTGTTGAGAAGCGCCAGTTGCTCCGGGGTTTCGACACCCTCGACGACGATCTTGAGGCCAAGTTCGCGGGCAAGATGCACCGTGCCGCGCAACAATTTCAGACGGCGCGTATCTTCGACGATGTTACGCACGAAGGATCGGTCGATCTTGACGATGTCGAGCGGCAGCGTGTCGAGATAGCTGAGGCTGGAGAAGCCGGTGCCGAAATCGTCGATGGCGATGGTGATGTCGCGGCTGCGCAATTCGGCGAGGATGGCGCGCACGACCGCCGGCTCGTCGATCAGGCTGCTTTCGGTGATTTCCAGATGCAGGCGCGATGCCTCAAGACCGGAATGCGCCAGCGCGTCCGAAACGACCGAGAGGATGTCCGCGTCACGCAGGTCGCGCGCCGACAGGTTGACCGAAACGGCGATATGATCCGGCCAGCTCATGCATTCTTCACAGGCCTTGAAGAGCACGAAACGCGTGATCTGCGAGATAATGCCCATCTCTTCAGCGAGGCGGATGAAGACGTCGGGCGGAATGGAGCCCTTTTCCGGATGCACCCAGCGAGCCAGTGCTTCTGCGCATTCGATGCGCGTGCCATCAGCCTTGAACATCGGCTGGAAGGCGAGGTGCAGCGCATTTGCAGCCACGGCCTCGCGCAGATCCGCCTTGAGCTTCTGCTGCTCGATATAGCGACCGTCCATTTCGCGCTCGAAACCAGAGATGCCGCCCTTCAAGCGCGACTTGCTTTCGAACAGCGCAAGGTCAGCCTTGACGCTCCATTCGTCCATGGCGAAGGCGTCGCTCTCGAGGACGGCGTACCCGGCACTGAGCGAGACGAGGAAGGTCACCTCATCGACTTCATATTGACCCTGGATCGCGGCATGCAGCTTACGGATGTCGGCATCCAGCACCTGCCGGTCACGCGCATGCGGGAAGAAGAGGATGAATTGGTCGCCCATGAGGCGGCCGACGATGGCGTTGCCGGCCATCTCCTTGACCCGCATGGCGATGGCGCAGAGCAGGTGGTCGCCGGTCACATGGCCTCGCATGTCGTTGACATGCTTGAACTCGTCGATATCGAGGATCATGAAGCCGAGGGGACCGCGTTTCTTCGAATGTCTGGCGAGATAGTCCTGCACGCGATGGCCGAAATATTCACGGTTCGGCAGACCGGTCAGCGCGTCGAAGCGCACCATATGCAGGATCTTCTGCTCGGCCTTCACACGGCTCGAAACGTCTTCGAAGATCAGTACCGCACCGCCATCTGCGCGCCGGCTTGCTGAGAATTCCAGCGACAGTCCCTCGGGGAAATGGATAAGCGTGCGCGACAGGCTGCCTTCGGCCACCTGTGTCAGTTGCCGAAGGATCAACTCCGGCTGCGAAGCGTCCATGAAGCTGTAGCGTGCGCCATAACGTAACACCGCGCCGAGATCGCGATCCTTTAGCCGGTCCGGTGCGCCAATTTTCAAAAGTTCGCAGGCCTTGCGGTTGATGACCTGGATCCGATTCTCCTCGTCAACCATGACGAGGCCGTGCGGCATGTTGTTCAGCGCCGTATCGAAGCGATCGGCAATCGAAGCGATCTCGCGGCGCGCGATCACGTTCTCATAGAGGAACTCGCGCACGCCAGTCGCCATGGCTCGCGTCGTCAGCCAGAAAGGAATGAGGAAGACCGAGAGGATGCCGCGATAGAAATCCAGCGTCATGATGCTGCAGATGATCATCGGCAGGCAGCATGAGAAGGTCTGCAGGTCGACCGCCATGCGTGAGCCATAGTTGCGGCCGACGACCGAAACCATCGTCGCCATGGTCACTGCGATACAGGCGAGCTCGGCAAAGGAATCACGCGTGAAAAAGATGGCATACCCACTGCCGATGCCAAGAAGCGTGGTGATGCCGGCTGCGCCAACCACGAGAATCTTCTCCCAGCGCTCGATCTCGGCAAAGGAGAGCTTCTCCTTGTCTACCTTGTCGAACAGGCGGAAAATCGCCATGCGGGCGCAGAACACCACGATGACGGCGACAGCCAGGAATATATAGACGGGGGAGCCGGTTTTGGCGGCGACAGCCAGGAAAGTGGCGGAGTGTACGATGACGCCAGCCAGCAGCGTCATGCGGTTCCCCGAGAGGGAACTCACAAACGACAGATACACATCCTTAGGGACCCTGTTCGGGTTATGTGGCTTCATCCATACTTTCCCTGTGCGCGGGAAATGTAAACCGAACCCTTTAAAAATTGATTTCAAACGGTTCAAACATTTGGTCAATTTTTCTAAAACCCTAGGATGAACTACTCATCCCAGGCGCGATAATGCAGCTTTCTCGCGAGGTTTTTGAAAAATATATCCTCGCCTGAGTTGTCAGAATTTTCCAACGGGATCACAGGGTCTGGCCGCATAAGACTATACTCCAAGGCGGGTCATTTATCCTTCCAATTTCAAAAACCCTAGTTTACACCGATTGTTGAGGGAGAACTGCCGAAAACGGCAAGATAACAAGGGGAGGCGAATGTCGGTATTCCTGGCCGTCAGTCGGCTGATTGACTCGATCAGCGAGTTCATTGGCAAACTATCCGAATACATGGTGTTGTTCTGCTGCCTGATCAGCGCCGGAAACGCCGTCGTCCGCTACGCCTTCAACTACAGCTCGAACGGCTGGCTCGAGATCCAGTGGTATCTTTTCGCTTTCGTCGTCGTGCTCGGCGCATCGCATACCTTGCGCAAGAACGAGCATGTGCGGGTCGATCTGATATACGGCTCTGTCTCTGACAAGGCGAAGATCTGGATCGACATCGTCGGCCTGATCGTCTTCCTCATCCCGGCCTGCATCTTCCTTTCCATTCTCTGCTGGCCCTATTTCCTACTCGCCTATCAGCAGGGCGAGATTTCCGCCAATGCCGGCGGCCTCATCCGCTGGCCTGTGAAGCTGATGCTCTTTGCCGGCTTCGCGCTTCTGACCCTTCAGGGCATTTCGGAATTGATCAAGAGGATCGCCGCGCTGTCCGGCACGATCGAGATCGATACGAAATACGAAAAGCCGCTGCAGTAACGCGCGCCTGGAGGAAACGAATTTGTTTGACTACGGTATCATCCCGCCGGCGATGTTCCTGGGCATGGTCATTTTCATGCTCTACGGCTTCCCCGTCGCCTTTTCGCTCGCCGCCGTCGGCCTTTTCTTCGGTATCATCGGCATTGTGACCGGGCATTTCGGAGAGGTCTTCCTGCAGGCGCTGCCACTGCGCTTCTTCGGCATCGTCTCCAACGATCTGCTGCTCGCGATCCCTTTCTTCACCTTCATGGGCGCCATACTAGAGCGTTGCGGCTTGGCCGAAGACCTGCTCGAAGGCACCGGCAAGCTCTTCGGTGGCGTTCCCGGCGGCCTAGCCTATGCTGTCATCCTCGTCGGCGCCGTGCTTGGCGCGATCACCGGCACAGTGGCCGCCTCGGTCATCACCATGGGTGTGATTTCGCTGCCGATCATGCTGCGCTACGGCTACAATCCGCGCCTTGCCACCGGCGTCATTGCCGCTTCCGGCACAATCACCCAGGTGATCCCGCCCTCGCTGGTACTCGTCGTTCTCGCCGACCAGCTCGGCAAATCGGTCGGCGACATGTATCGCGGCGCAATCGGCCCGTCGATCCTGCAGGTGGCGATCTTCGTGCTCTTCATCCTAGTGCTGTCGATCGTCCGGCCAAAATCGATGCCGCCGCTGCCAAAGGAAGTGCGCGGCGACTTCAATTGGGCGCTGCTCATCAAGGTGCTGATGGGCATGGTGCCCTCGATCGTGCTGATCTTCCTCGTGCTCGGCACGATCTTCATGGGTCTTGCGACGCCGACGGAAGCCGGCGCGCTCGGCGTCGTCGGCGCCATGGTGCTCGCGGCAATGAACCGGCGCCTCACCTGGCCGCTGATCCGCGAGGCGATGACATCGACCACGCACATCACCTCCATGGTTGTAATGATCCTGATCGGCTCCACCTGTTTCAGCCTGGTCTTCCAAGGCATGGACGGCTCGCGCTGGATCGAGCATATGCTATCGGGCATTCCCGGCGGCCCGGTCGGTTTCCTGATCTTTGTCAACATCTTCATCTTCGTGCTCGCCTTCTTCCTCGATTTCTTCGAGATCGCCTTCATCGTCATCCCGATGCTTGCCCCCGTCGCCTCCAATCTCGGCATCGACCTGATCTGGTTCGGCGTGCTGATCTGCGTCAACATGCAGACGAGCTTCATGCACCCGCCCTTCGGCTTCGCGCTCTTCTACCTGCGCTCGATCGCCAGCCGCGAGGTCAAGACCTCGGATATTTACATGGGTGCGCTTCCCTGGGTCGGCATGCAGCTGATCCTGGTGGCGATCGTGATCTTCTGGCCGCAATCGGTCACCTACTGGCTGGACCACGGCCCGAAGGTCGACCCGAATTCGATCAAGATCGAAGTCCCGGGCTTCGGCGGTCAGCTCGGCCTGCCCCCGCTCGGCGGCAACAATGGCTCGCCGCAGATCCCGGGCCTGACCCTGCCGCCGCTGAATGGCCTGCCGGGAGCGCCGCCGACGCCTGCCAAATAGCCAGCAAAAAGCAAAACCCCGGATCGAAATCCGGGGTTCTGTATCGTGTTCGTGGAAACCATTAGCGGCGGGGGCTCCTCAGATCTTACCCGCGCGCTGCTGGATCATCATGAACGTATCGAACGTGTATTCCGAAAGCTGCATCCAGAGATAGGCATCTCGCTTGAAAGCAGTCTGGTCGTCGTAGATCTTCTTGAAATATTGGTTCGTGCCCGAGATTTCGCTGTAGATGCCCATCGCGGCCTGGAAGCAGGCTTCCATGATCTCCTGGCTGAACGGCCGCAGCGTCGCACCTTCCGCAACAAGCTGCTTCAGCGCGCTCGGGTTCTTCGTGTCGTATTTTGCCAGCATGTTGGTGTTGGCGAAGGCGCAGGCGTCGTTGAGCGCTGCCTGATAGTGCTTCGGCAGGCTGCTCCACTTATCGAGGTTGAAGAAGGCATGCACCGTCGGGCCGCCTTCCCACCAGCCCGGGTAATAATAGTACTTCGCCACCTTGTGGAAACCGAGCTTCAGGTCGTCATAGGGGCCGACGAATTCTGCCGCGTCGATCGTTCCCTTTTCCAGCGCCGGATAGATGTCGCCGCCGGCGATCTGCTGCGGGATGACGCCGACCTTCTCCATGACGCGACCGGCGAGACCGGCAATGCGCATCTTGACGCCCTTGAGATCGTCGAGTGTATTGATTTCCTTGCGGAACCAGCCGCCCATCTGCGCACCGGTATTGCCGGCCGGCAGGGCATACATTCCCTGCGTGGCATAGAATTCGTTCATCAGCGTATTGCCGTTGCCCTGGTAAAACCAGGCATTGGTCAGGCGGCTGTTCAGTCCGAACGGAATGGCAGTTCCGATGGCGTAGGTCGGGTCCTTGCCGACGAAATAATAGGAGGTGGTGTGGGCTGCCTCGACAGTACCGGCCGCCACAGCATCAACGGCCTGCAGGCCGGGGACGATCTCGCCGGCTGCGAAAGGCTGGATCGTGAAATTGCCATCAGTGGCAGCCGAAACATGCTTGGCGATATCTTCGGCGCCGCCATAGATCGTGTCCAGGCTCTTCGGAAACGACGAGGTCATACGCCAGGCAATCTTCGGGTTTTCCTGCGCAATTGCAGGTGCTGCCAAAGCAGTCGCGGCAACGGCACCGGCGCCGGCTGTTCCCGCCTTCTTCATAAATGAACGACGATCCATCAAAAACCTCCCGTATAGATGGCACTGCGTGGTCAATCCTCACCCCTACCCGCAGTAATGGCAAAGCTAAGCATGGCGGAAGAAGCGTTTCAAGCTTTAGTCTATTAGTCTTTGGGATCACGACGCTTCTGTGGCGCAAGCCACACATCCATCGGAATCAGCAGCTTAGCTGCACCGTGCCGGCCGCTTCCGCGATGAAGCGACCGGGCTTGCCTTCAGGAGAAACGATCAATGATGATCGTCGTCCTCGTCGTCATGCTCATGTTTCAGCCAGGTGCAGAGTTCGGCCGGAAGCAGTTTTTCGTAAGCGTCGTCGCTGCCCACGAACTCTCCGAGATCCCTGACACTGACGAAACCGACATTTGGGAAATGCTCAGTTGCACTGCGCAGGAATTCGAACTTCTCGTCGCCGATACCGACCATGACATAGTAGATCTGCGATTCAGCCTGTTCGGCCTTCTGCAGCAAATCCCAGGCCGCGTCCCGGTCGGAATTCTCCCCGTCTGTCAGGAAATAATTGATTGCCGGAATGCCCGACCGCGTTTCTTCACCGAAGGCGTCGCGCCGCATGCCGAAGATCATGCCGAGCAGACCGCCCGCCCCTTCTTCCTCCATCAGCCCGTAAGCCATGAGGTTCGAGCGGATGACCGGACCGTAATCAGTGCCGCCCCACAGGATCGGCTGGACATCCTTGTTGCCGACAATCTCGCGCTGAATGTAGCCCTCGTAATTCTTGGCCGTGGCAGGCGTCAGCGACGCCATATTCTGCTTGTTGGAAAAAGCCCAGGTATCGATACGGCCATCATCGTCGAAATAGAGAGCGACGGGAAGGATACGCTCCAGCGCGGCCTGCACCGCGCCGGATTTGAAAAGGTCGCCCATAGAGCCCGAGACATCGATATTGATGCCGACCTGCGCCGGGATGCGCTCGTGAATGCCCTGCTTCTGCAAAACGAAACCGACACGGCGAACCTCCTCCTCCGGTTTCTGTAGCTTGAATGTCGTCACGGCCTATTCCTCTCCAGTTTGAGTTTTCCAAGAATGCGGGTGTGAAGATTGCGAAGCGGCACTCTTGTACTTGCCTGCTCCGCCGATTGAGCGGTTCGCGCTGCCGTTAGGGCTGCGGAATATGCCGCATGCCAGGCAGGTAGGTCTTCCTGCAGCAGGCCCTCGGCCAAGCGGGCGAGCGCTTCGATTTCCTGCGAGACGGCCGCAACGGTCCAGATGCTCATCTCTATGGTCGCCTTCGTGGCCGAAAGGCTTGATGTCCGTGTTTCCAGTGCTTCAGACTGCGAGGCATAATGAGCCTGCCGCTCGCGGTCGGGCAGTTGAAGGCTGCCGATGTGATGGACGAGGAATCGACCGGCAAGAATATGCGCGGCAAGGTTATTCGAGAGCGACTTATAGGCCTTGCCGACAGCGCGTATCTGGCTGGCAACGGCGACAATCTCGGGCGCAAGCGCATTAAGTTCAGTCGCCAAAGCCCGCACCTCCGGATAGAGGCGAGAAAAAAGGCCGGCAGGATCACGGGGCGCGGCGAGAGCCCTGACGGTATTCAGAAAACCGCCGCTGACAGCAAACACCCTGTCCGGATCGAGGTCCGTCAGGCACTGCAGCAATCCGGCCGCTAACCGTCTCCCCTCTGCCACAACTTCACTGCTGACGATCTTGAGTTCGCTTTCCGCCAGTCTCCCGTGCTCGGCCTGCAGAAAAGCACCAAAGCGGACCACATCATCGAAATAATGGTCGTCGAGATTGGTGCTGTCGACGATCCGCAACGCCGCTTTTGCTACAGCCTCGGTCGCATTCGCATCCATGCCCCGGAGGTCGGCGACGCCGCAGGAGATGCGTTGCCTCACCTCCCCAGCGGCTAGAACCCGTGGGCGATTGCCCTTGGGCGTGGGAGCGCGGGGCGCGCCGAAGAGTATCTTCGGCTGGTTCCCATCCTTCGAAGCGACAACAGGCTCTGGCGCGGCACTTTCCGGGAAAAGCACCCTGGGTGATCCGCCCGGCTTTTTCTCCGGCGGTTCATCTGCCTTGCCGCTTGTCAAGCAGAGCCTCCGCTCAGCCGAGATAGGCCTGGATGACGTCGCCGAGCCCGGCATTTGATCCCGCGCCGACAGCATAGAATTTCCAGGATCCGTCCGCCTGCTTCAGGAAGGACGCAACCTGAATCGTCGTCTTGCCGGCAAATTCGGCCGTCAGCTGATAGCGGCAGAGTTCGTCGTCCATCGCATCGCAGACTTCGATATAGGCGTTCTTGACCTTGCCGAAATCCTGCTTCTTGCGGGCGGCATCATGGATCGTTGCCCAGACGGCGAGCTCGGAAATCTCGCGCGGAAGCTTCGCCAGTACGATCTTGAACTCCTCGCGAAAACCCTCGTCGTGATGCCCGCCACCATGATGGTCTTCATCACCGTCGTCATCGTCAGGCTCAGGCTTTGTCAGGGCTCCACGTCCGGTGCGGTCGTCGCGCTCATGCCACATCGAGCCGTCGTCCGTCTGGAAGGATCCATCGGCATTTTTGGACAGTGATCCTTCAGGGTTGCTGGAGCTGCGCACGAATGCGTAGCACAGCGCATGCGAACCGTCATTATAGAGCCGCGCCCGGTTTGAATCGCCACCGGGATGAACCAGCGCAAAACAATGGACATCGAGGTCGAAGGCCGGGCCGGAGCCCTCCGGCGGATCCCAGACGAGCCCGGAATGAACGAGCTGGATCTCTTTCTGGATCTGAAACGACTGACCCTTGTTGAGATTAAAGGTTGCCATGCGCTGTCTTCTCCTGAGGTCTCAGATCGGGCGGGCAATCACGATCTGGCGGGCTTGTTCAAGCTTGGTGCGGGCGGCGGCATAGCGCTCCTTGTTGCGCTCGCCTTCGGCAACGACCTTGTCGGCGATCGCCCGCAGCCGCTGGGCGGTGCCAAGCACAAGATCGGCATCCGCAAGGCGGGTTTCGCCGGCTGCCTTGACGGCATTGACCGAAACATCTTCGAGCACCTGCGAGCCATATTGCTGCAGCGAGGCCCGCAGCTCACGCCGCATGGTATTGATCTGCTGGATCGACTGCATCTGGAAGAGGGCATGCAGCCTGATCAGGATCGACTTGATATCGTTGAATTCCGCGTTGGCGGAGGTGACGGTGTCCGCAAGCGTCGCGAGCGCCGCGCCGCGGGCGATGCCGATGGAGTCGAGATCCGTCGGCGCCTTGGCGTAAGCCGTTTCAAGAACGAGCACGCGGTTCTGGAAGATATCCAGCTTCTGCGAGAAGTCGCGAGCCTCCTGAACCTTGAGCGGATCGCCCGAGACCGCCTCTTGCTTCAGCCGTTCGAGATCCCTGCTTGCGTCAGCGATGATGCGACGGCCGGCCTCGACGAAGACCCCGAGCGAAACGATCGTATCGCGATATCCCTCCGCCAGGCTGCTTATGCGCGAGACTTCGAGAATAAGCTTGCCGCTTTCCTCATCAATCTGGGCTTCCATCGGCTTGATGAGATCGCTGAGCGATTTCGCCTTGCTCTGCAGCATGCCGCGCACTTCATCCGTCACCGCCTTCAGCCGTTTGGCGGGGTCGCCGAGGCCGATTGCGATCAGCAGACGTTCGAGAAAGCTTCCCTTCAGCTTCTCCCGAATGCTTGCCTCCAGCTCTTTCAGATCCGCATCCTTCACACCCTCGCGAATCGTGCGGAAAAGCTCGAAAAGCACTGGCGACTGGGCGTTGGTGATCTGCGAGAGAATAGTATCCAGCTTGGCGCCGAAACTGCTGATGGCTTCCTGACCGAAGGTGACCAGCGTATGCGGCTCTGCCGTCACCAGCCGATATCGCTCTGCCAGATCGCCGATATCGCCAGCCTTTTCCGGCGGAAGGACAACGGTCACGACGGCGGGCGGGCCACCAGCCGCAATCGAGGGCATGAGGTCAGGTTTCGTCTCGAGTGCCGTCGTCTTCGGTTCCGACATGCCGCCAATCCTCTTGGTCCGTCTTCTCGTCGATACGGTCCAAGCCGCACGAAAGTTACGAACACAGGTTGCAGAAATCGGCTGGAATGTAGTGCACAGGATGCGGCTCCGCAACACGGTCGATCACGATATCGTATGCTTTCGTGAATGCCTCCGGCTTTGCCCTGCGCGGAACTTGAGAAGGCAGGAAAATTTTAAAATCAGTTATTTAGCCAACTTCCCGTAAACACCGGACTTTTGAACCGCCGCAATTTGGCCACCGCTTGCATCCAAGCGTTGACTTCACGGCCGATCTGGTCGCACAAACGTCCGATATTGTTTTCTTCGGGGCAAAAATGACGAAACCGATCGTTGCGATTCCCGCCGATATCCGCAGTCTAGATGGCGCGACCTGGCATGCCGCTCAGCATCAGTATCTGCGCGCAGCGCTGAATGCAGCCGGCGTGATGGCCTTCATCATTCCCGCCTTTGAGGAAGGCTACGACACAGATGCCATTCTCGATCGCGTGGACGGCGTGCTGGTTTCCGGCTCGGCAAGCAATGTGCACCCCTCGCTCTATGGCCTCGAAGCCACCGAAGCCGATGGCCCCTTTGACCCGGCGCGCGACGCCACCAGTCTGCCGCTCATCCGCCGCGCCATCGACCGGGCCATCCCGCTTCTTGCCATCTGCCGCGGCATACAGGAGCTGAACGTTGCGCTGGGCGGCTCGCTTGCGAGCGAAATACAGGAACAACCCGGCATCTGGGACCACCGGAAACCCGATGTGACCGATCGCGACGGCATGTATGCAATCCGCCAGAGCGTTTATATCAAGGAAGGCTCCTGCATCGCCAGCATCGTCGGCGCTGGCGAAGTCCGCGTGAACTCGCTGCATCGTCAGGCAATCGCCAAGACCGCCCCGCGCCTGCAGGTTGAAGCCACAGCAGAGGATGGCACGATCGAAGCCGTCTCCGTCATCGACGCCAAGGCCTTCGCTGTCGGCGTGCAGTGGCACCCGGAATACTGGGCCGAAACCGACAAGCCCTCGAACAAGCTCTTTACCGCGTTCGGCGATGCCGTCAGAGATTACGCCGCCAGCAAGTTGCCATCGCTACCGGCGCAGGCAATCGCTTGAAAATGAAAGGCCGCCGGATCGCTCCGACGGCCTTCTTCATCTCAAACTCAATGCCTCAGCGGCCGCCTTCGATCCTGCGGTGACGCTGGTTGGTGCCGTTTGCACCATACGGATATTGCCCCGGCGTCGGCGCGCTGACCTCGTTGAGCTTTGCCGTCTCTTCCGCCGAAAGCACGAATTCCGCTGCAGCAAGATTGTCGGCGAGCTGTTCGGATGTGCGTGCGCCGAGAATGACCGACGTTACGGCCGGGCGCGCCGCGACCCAGGAGAGCGCCACTTGCGCCATGCTGACGCCGCGTGCCCTAGCAATCTCTTCCACTGCGCTGATGATATCCCAGGTGCGTTCCTGCGCGTTGCGGGCAGCATAGGCTTCGCCGCCGCGATTGGGATTTTCGCCGAGGCGCGTCGCACCTGTCGGCGTCTCGTCGCGCTTGTACTTGCCAGTCAGCCAGCCACCGCCGAGCGGCGACCAGGGCAGCAGGCCCATGCCGGCATCCTGGCATGCATCGACGATCTCGAGCTCGATGTCGCGCATCAGCAGGTTATACTGCGGCTGCAGCGTCACTGGGCGCGTATACCCCTGTGCCTTGGCGATTTCGGAGGCTTTGGCAATGTGCCAGCCGACATAGTTGGAGAAGCCGTAGTAACCGATCTTGCCCGCGCGAACGGCATCATCGAGGAATCGCAGCGTCTCCTCGATCGGTGTCAGCGCATCCCACGCATGCATCTGGTAGAGATCGATATGCTCGACATCGAGGCGGCGCAGCGAGTCGTTCAGCGCCTGATTGAGATGGCGGCGGGAAAGGCCGATATCGTTCGGTCCGTCGCCCATCGGGAAACGGCCCTTCGTGGCGATGACAGCCTGCCTTGCCTGCGCGGGACGCGCCTTCAGCCAGCGACCGATGATCTCCTCCGATACACCGTTGCTATAGACGTCTGCCGTGTCGATGAAATTGCCGCCCCAGGCAAAATAGTCGTCGAGCATCTTGAAGGAAGCCGCCTCATCGGATTCCTTCCCGAAAGTCATTGTACCCAGGCAATATGCGGTAACGACGGCCCCGCTGGGGCCGAGCTTGCGATAATCCATTTCTGCCTCCTTCCAGAGGCGCCGGCTGCCCGCGCGAAAAGTCGCCGGGCGGAGCAGACGCTCCCCGATCAAATCGCTATGTGTAAGCTTGAGACGGCGAAATGCCGCCGATGAAAATCACGGCCGCTGGGAATGGACGCGGCAGGAACCGATCATAACCAATCCTTCCCGGCCGACCAAGTAGGAAACGGGAAAAAGACTAAGGGCAAAATGGGAACAAGCGAAACACGCCCTCCGCCTTCACGGAAGGAGTGGGCAACGGCCTATTGCTTGACCGGGGTTTCCGCAACGGGTGTCACCGGCTTGCCCTGCTCGAACCACGAGATGAGGTTTTCCGCCACCAGATCCGCCATCGCGTTGCGCGTCGGGATGGAGGCCGAACCGACATGCGGCACCAGCACCGTATTCGGTGCGGAAAGCAGACCGGCCGGCACGTTCGGCTCGTCATAGAAGACATCGAGGCCGGCGCCACCGATGGTGCCTGCATTGAGCGCAGCAATCAACGCCTCCTCATCCATCGTCCAGCCGCGGCCGACATTGACGACGATGCCGTCAGAGCCAAGCGCGGAAAGAACCTCCGCGTTGATCGTCCGGTGCGTCTGCGGCGTCTTCGGCACGATCGCAATCAGCGTGTCGACAGCCTCGGCAAGCCCCTTCAGCGTCGGGTGATAATCATAGGGCGCATCGGCATGGCGCGAGCGCGTGTGATAGCTGATCTTCACCTTGAAGGGTTCCAGGCGCTTGGCGATCTCAAGACCGATGCGGCCAAGGCCATAGAGGCCGACATGGCGGCCTTTCAGGGAAAAGCGCGTCAGCGGATAGGCGGAACCCGGCTTCCAGTTGCCGTCCCGCAGCCAGGCCTCAGCCTTCGGTAATTCGCGAATGGCGTTGAGCAGGAGCGCAATCGCCGTGTCGGCCACCTCGTCGTTCAGCACATCAGGCGTATTGGTGACGATGATGCCCTTCGAACCTGCAAGCTTGGCATCGATACCGTCGTAACCCACCCCGAAACTGGCGACGATCTCCACATTCGGCAATTGTTCGAACCAGGCGGCCGGGAAAACTC
Source organism: Rhizobium sp. CF142 (assembly GCF_000281145.1). Classification (NCBI taxonomy): domain Bacteria; kingdom Pseudomonadati; phylum Pseudomonadota; class Alphaproteobacteria; order Hyphomicrobiales; family Rhizobiaceae; genus Rhizobium; species Rhizobium sp. CF142. The sequence goes on from NZ_AJWE01000048.1 coordinate 38,192, forward strand.
CGCTGAGCGCCACGCCGCGAATACGTTTCGCCGTCTCTGCATCGAGCTTCAGCGTCTCGTCGCGATCGACGGTTACGACCTCGAAACGATCCTTCAGCTGGGCGAGAACACGATCATGTATCTTCCCGGGAACGAGAACGGCAATACGGGACATGGCTTTTCCTCTTGGCTTCGGCGATCAGGAACGCGGCCGATAAGGGCTTGTGGACTGGCGGATACGCATTTCCGGCTTGATGAGATGGATGCCATCAGGCTCATGACTGCCGGCAAGTCGATCAAGTAGGGCGCGAGCGGCAAGACGTCCAACCTCCGTCTGGCCGTTCCAGACGGTGGTCAGTGCCGGCGTGGCGATCGAAGCCTCCTCCAGATCGTCATAGCCGGTCACCGATATATCGCTGCCGGGCACGAGGCCGGCGCGGGCAATGCCGTTCATGAGGCCGATCGCGACCAGATCGTTCCAGCAGACGGCAGCACTCGGCTTCTGCGGCAGGGAAAGGAAATGCACCGCCGCCTCGAAACCGCCCTGCTTCGAGCGCGGGCCGGGAATGCGCAGGTTCGGATCGACTTCGATGCCGGCCTTGCGCAGCGCATTGACATAGCCCTGATAGCGGTCGCGCCCGGTCGAGGTCTGGTCCGTACCACCGATCATCGCAATCGTCCGGTGGCCAAGGCCAATCAGGTGGTTGGTGGCAAGCGAAATGCCGTAGCTGTCGTCGCCGCGATAGGTCGGCACATCCTGGCTGTCCATCGAGCGGGCGACGAGGATCGCCGGCATGCCGTTTTCTTCCGCCAGTTGGATATCCTCCGGCGGCGTGCCGATCGCCGGCGACATGATGACCCCGTCACCACCGAGCTGCAGCAGGGTTTCGATGAAGGTGCGCTGCTTCTCGACGGAATCGTAATGATTGGAGAGAATGAAGGTGTGGCGGCTGCGATCGAGTTCGCTTTCGATCGCCTTCAGGATTTCCCCGTAGAACGGGTTCATGATGTCGTGAACGACAACGCCGATAATGCCGGATCGCGACGTGCGCAGGCTGGCGGCGCGGCGATTGTAGATGTAACCGAGCGCGCGAGCCTGTTCCTTGATCTTTTCGCGGGTATTGCCGGCAACCAGCGGACTGTCGCGTAAGGCAAGGGAAACGGTCGCCGTTGATATGCCGAGCGTTTCGGCAATCGTCGAAAGCTTGATCTTCTGAACCACGTCTCCTCCTCCAGGCAACGCGTGAAGCTGGTCGACGGCTGCCGCAGTGCAGCGACAGCCTTAAAAAGTTTAATTAAAAGATTTAAGCGGCGCAGGCAATTCGCCTTTTGAGGAAATTTTCAGTCTTCCTCATCTTCATCGACATGTATTGCCTCCGCCTGCAGATTGGCGTCGATCGCCTTGAGCAGACGCACCAGATTGCGGATCTCCTTTTCGGAGAAATCGAGCGTCGCGAGCTTGTCGCAGGAGGAAGCCGCAAGCTCGATTGCCTGCACGCTGCCGCGACCGAGTTCAGTGAGATAGACCTTGGTGAGGCGAGCGTCTTCGGCGTCGGGCTTGCGTTCAACAAAGCCCTGCGCCTCCATGCGGCCGATGGTGCGGGTCATGGTGGGCGCCTTGACCCCGAGCTTCTGGGCAAGCCCGCCGGCTGTCATGCCGTCGCTTTCGGAAAGGGAAATGATGACGCCGTCCTGGCCGGCATAGAGACCGCTTTCGAGAAGGTTGCGTGACAGGACCGTACGCATGGATCGGGCCGCCTGCGTCAGGGCCGGCGAAAGATCGACAAGCGTATACTCGGTCTGGTCCTTCTTTTTCTTGTGCTTCTTGCCGTCCTTATGCTTCTTGCCCATTGCCATCCCTTTGATCTTTAAGCACTGCCCAGGCTGGGTTATGACATTGCCCATCATCTCGTCATAAACAAGAGGCAACGCCCGATGTTGGTTCCGTCGTTCCGTTTCGAGGGCAATGATCCGGCACTTGCTCCGGAGGCACGCCGCTATTGGATAGCGATCCTGCCGCTCGGCGCACATGAACAGCACGGCCCCCATCTGCCCTTCGAAACCGACACATTGATCGCGCAGGGTATAATCAACAGGCTGAAAACCGCCCTGCCGGCCGGTTTGCCCGTCACCGTACTCCCCATCGAATCGGTCGGCTACTCCTTAGAGCACATGGATGTTGAAGGAACGAAGACGCTCCCTTTTGATACAGCCGTAAAGCGCTGGCTCGATATCGCTGAAAACCTCTCGAAGCTCGGTATCCGCAAATTCGTGATGCTGAATGCCCACGGCGGCAACTCGCCGCTGATGACCATCGTCGCCACGGAAGCGCGTGTGCGCTTCAACATGCTGGCGGTCGCTACCAGCTGGACCCGCTTCGGCCTGCCGGAGGGTGTGATCTTGCCGGATGAAAAGGCTGTAGACATTCATGGCGGAGATATCGAAACATCCGTCATGCTGGCGCTCTATCCGGACAGAGTGGACATGGAGAAAGCTGCCGACTTCCCTTCCAGCCAGACGGAGTTCGCCCGGCGCTTCAAGCACCTGCGTGCTTATGGTCCGCATGCCTTCGGCTGGAAAATGTCCGATCTCAACCCGCAGGGCGTTGCGGGCAATGCGAAAAAGGCGACTCCAGAAAAGGGCGAGGCGCTGATAGCCCATGCCGTCAGCGGATTGGTGGAGCTGCTGCAGGATGTCGATGCTTTCGACGCAGAAACGCTGCGATGAAGGCGCAGCTTTGCATGGAAGGCAATGTGATCTTATAACATACAAAACCCTTTGAACTGCCGCTTCCAAGCGCCTATATGAAACCGACCCATTCAGGCCCCGCACTTTGCCCTCGGGGTCAATATCCTACTTTCGAGGTTCTCATGACCGACGCGATCCAGACACAGCAGAAGCCCATTCCCGTCACCGTGCTCACCGGTTATCTCGGTGCCGGCAAGACGACGCTGCTCAACCGCATCCTTTCCGAAAACCACGGCAAGAAATATGCAGTCATCGTCAACGAGTTCGGCGAGATCGGCATCGACAACGACCTGATCGTCGAATCCGACGAAGAAATCTACGAAATGAACAATGGCTGTGTGTGCTGCACGGTCCGCGGTGACCTGATCCGCGTCGTCGAGGGCCTGATGCGCCGTCCCGGCCGCTTTGACGGCATCATCGTCGAAACCACCGGCCTTGCCGATCCGGTTCCGGTCGCCCAGACCTTCTTCATGGATGATGACGTCCGCGCCAAGACCGAACTCGACGCCGTTGTTGCCCTCGTCGACGCCAAGCATCTGCCGCTGCGCCTGAAGGACAGCCGCGAGGCCGAAGACCAGATCGCCTTCGCCGACGTCGTCATCATCAACAAGACCGATCTCGTCACGCCGGAAGAACTGGCGCAGATCGAAGACATCGTGAACGCCATCAACCCGGCTGCCCGAGTCTACAAGACCAGCCGTTCCGGCGTTGACCTCGCCCGCGTTCTGGACCAGGGCGCCTTCAATCTCGAGCGCGCGCTGGAAAACGATCCACATTTCCTCGAGCACGGCCATGACGATCATGTCTGCGGCCCGGACTGCGATCATGATCACCATGGTCACGACCACCATCATCATGACCACGACCATCACCACCATCATCATGGTGAGATGTCGGCCATCCATGACATAACGGTTCAGTCCGTTTCGCTGCGCGGCGGCGAGATGAACCCGGAGCGCTTCTTCCCCTGGATCCAGAAGATCACCCAGACGCAGGGCCCGAACATTCTGCGCCTCAAGGGCATCATCGCCTTCAAGGATGATGCCGAGCGTTATGTCGTCCAGGGCGTGCATATGATCATCGAAGGCGATCACCAGCGTCCGTGGAAGGATGGCGAAAAGCACGAAAGCCGTCTCGTCTTCATCGGCCGCGATCTTGATCGCACAAAGCTCGAAGAATCCTTCAAGGCGTGCGAGGCGACCGCCTGATGCCAACAGTTGCACCGCTTGATCTCGACGGCCACGTTCTGGCCGTCGAATTTTTAGGTGATGTCCCCTTTTTTGCGAATGCCGACGGTACCTTTCACCGGCTGGATGGCGGCGACAAGGTCATCGAAGCCCATCAGGGCATGCTGACGGCGATCCGCGATCCCTACAGCGAAAGCCTGATTTCAGGCGGCGAGGATGGCAAGGTGCTGCGCATTGCCGCCGACGGCAGCGTCAGCGAAATTGCCTCGGCTCCGCGCAAATGGATTTCGCAAGTCGCCGCCGGCCCGCAGGGCGCGATCGCTTATTCCTATGGCAAGAGCACGCTCGTGCGCCTCACCGATGGCACGACGAAGGAATTTCCCGAAGAGCGCACGGTCGAAGGCATCGCCTTCGCGCCCAAGGGCCTGCGCATCGCAGCGGCCCGTTATAACGGCGTAACGCTGCATTGGGTCGGCACAAGCGCCAAGCCTGTTGATCTCGAATGGAAGGGCGCCCATACCGGCGTCACCTTCTCACCCGACGGCAACTTCCTGGTCACATCAATGCAGGAAAATGCGCTTCACGGCTGGAAGCTCGACGTCAAGTCTGGCACCGAAGCCCGCCACATGCGCATGACCGGCTATCCGGCCAAGGTGAAGTCGCTCTCCTGGTCCGCCAAGGGCAAGTGGCTTGCCTCCTCCGGTGCGCCGGCCGCCATCGTCTGGCCCTTCCAGGGCAAGGACGGCCCGATGGGCAAAGCGCCCCTGGAGCTCGGCACCCGCGCCAACATCATGGCAACTGCGGTGAAATTCCACCCGGTTGAGGATATACTCGCCATTGGCTTCATCGACGGCATGATCCTTGCCGTTCGCCTCGCCGACAGCAAGGAAGCGCTGCTGCGCCGCCCCGGCAAGGGCGCCATCACCGGTATGAGCTGGAGCAAGGACGGCAAGCTGCTCGCCTTTGCTTCCGAGACCGGCGATTGCGGTGTCGTGGATATTGCGACGGCCTGATCCTATGGCTGTCGAAGTTACGGCCCTGGGTTCCAAGGACATGTATGAGGCTGCCATGGTGCGGCGCATCACACTATGGCGCGTGATGCCGCATCTTCCCGTCCTCCACACCCCGGAGGAGGACGAGGAATACTGGCGAACACATCTGCTGCGAGAACACACGGTTCTCGGAGCGTTTGTCGACAGACGGCTGGCTGGCGTTATCGCCTACGGCAATGGCTGGATCGAGCAGCTCTACGTACTGCCCGACGCCCAGGGTGTGGGAATCAGCACGACGCTTCTCTCTTCGCCAATGAATGACATGGACGATATCCGCCTCTGGACCTTCCAGCAAAATCGCCGCGCCCGTGCCTTCTATGAATCACATGGATTCTCGTCCATTGAAGAAACAGACGGCGGCGGCAACGAGGAAAGAGAGCCCGACATTCTCTATCATTGGCGCCGCCTGCCAGAACCGGTGTATGATCCCGGCCCAGCCCATCGCTGACACGCCGTCGCAAGAAGATTTTTAAGAAGGACCCGACAATGCCTGTTCCGAATAACGCTGCCGCCGATGAGCCGCGCGCATTCTGGTCCGTCTGGTCGGCAATCCGCACGGAAGCGGTCGATCTGGCAGCGCGGGAACCAACCCTGCGGACACTCCTTGAAACACAGATCATCCGCGCAGAAAATGACGCCGATATCATCGCGCATGTGATTTCGGCGCGCCTCTCGGTCGCAAAGGTCGATGCCGAAGACCTGTTCCAGCTATTTTACAGCACACTGCAGGAACACCCCGATATCGGCGTCGCCATCGAAGCAGATCTTCTGGCCGTGCGCGAGCGAGATCCCGCCTGCACCACCTATCTACACGCATTGTTGAACCTCAAGGGCTTTCACGCCCTGCAGACCCATCGCATTGCCCATGCCCTATGGATGGCTGGTCGTGTCGAGATTGCGAGCTGGCTTTCAAACCTCGCCTCGCTGGTCTTCGGTCCGGATATCCATCCGGCTGCACGGATCGGTTCCTCGATCATGCTCGACCATGGGTCGGGCATCGTCATCGGCGAGACAGCCGTCATCGAAGATGAAGTCTCTATCCTGCAGAACGTTACGCTCGGCGGTACGGGCAAGGAGACAGGTGATCGCCACCCGAAAATCCGCCACGGCGTGATGATCGGCGCCGGTGCAAAGATCCTCGGCAATATCGAGATCGGCGCTTTCAGCAAAATTGCAGCTGGCAGCGTCGTGTTGAAACCGGTCCCGGCTCATTGCACGGTTGCCGGCGTTCCGGCGGCTGTCGTGCGTATTCATCGCAATGATGAAATCCCGGCCGAAACGATGGATCAGAACATCTAGAAGGGATGGCCCTGGCTCAAGCGGCCTGCTGATTTTCCCCTGATGCTTCCACCCGGTTGCGGCCTTCGCGTTTCGAGCGGTAGAGCGCCTCATCCGCCTTCTGCACGAGCCGCTCGAAATCCCCGCCCTCGTCCGTGCGCGTGGCAACGCCGATGCTGAGTGTCGGGAAAATCGCCAGATCCGGCATCTGCATGACGGCTGCCGCAAAGGAAAGGCGGATGCGGTTTGCGATCTCTACCGCTTCGTCCCGATCGACATTGCGGAGCACCGCCAGGAATTCGTCCCCACCTTGCCGGGCAAGCAGGTCGCAGGAACGCATGATGCCCTTCGACACTTTGGAGAAAAGTCGCAGCACCTCGTCGCCCGCGGCATGACCGTGCCGGTCGTTCAACTGCTTGAAATTGTCGATATCGATGATGAGGAGCGATACCGGCTGACCGGCAAGCAACGGCACATGCTGGGCAAGACCTCCGCGGTTGAGCGTTCCGGTCAGGGGATCGTGATGCGCAAGCTCGATGAGCTGGTTCCGGCTCCGTTCAGCCGCCATCAGCACCATTGCCATGCTGCGAAGCATGATGAAGGCCACGGCCGATACCGCCATCCAGCTATGGATGACGCTGCCGCCGAAAGGATCCGGCCCGCCGATGTCTCCGGTTGCGGCGAGAAGGCTGCGAACCGCGAAGATGGCTGCGGTGATAACGTAAAGCCCGAGAAGAAGAGCAGCCGAATAAAGTTTCTCGCGGCGAAGAATGCCCGCTGCTTCCCTGGCGATGGTGATATCGCAGAGGCAGCAGATCACCGAGACATAAAGGAGACGCTCAGATATCGCTGCGGGATCGCTGATGAAAAGCGCCACGGGCATGCTGCCGCAGATTATCACGAGCCAGGAATAGTGCCGGTCGATGGGATGTCCCGCAAAGGCGCGGACGGCAAAGAACATCAGCATGTAGCCGACGATGGTCAGCACATTACCCGCATCGATGGAGATATAGTAGGGAACGAGATTGCGCAGCGCGACGAGGAAGGAACCGATACCGACGAGCAGGTTGCTGGCGCCCCACCAGAGCGGCCAGCGTTCGAAGCGGCCCGTCGCATAGGCGGCGAACTGGAGAGCGCTCAGAACGATGCAGCTTACCGCAACGATGAAATAAATTGTCCGCAGATCCAGCAGCATCGAGCCTATCCTGAAGTCCCACGCGGCGGACCCTACAGGAAGCGATTTGCAGTTTGATTGGATGCTTCGCTAAAAATTTAGCGACCTCTAATTTTTCTGCGTCAGACGGGACGTACCGTGCCGATAATGTCAGCCAGCAGGCCGGGCAGCGAATCTCTGTAGCCATTACGGGCGGAAGGCCCCCTCTCCTCCGAGGTCATGACGATCGTGAGATTGAGCGATGGCACGATGTAGAGCATCTGTCCGCCATAAGCCCCAGGCGAAATGCACCGGTTCCCACCGATCCGCCGCGTGAACCGGGCATAGTCGTATTTATGATCCGGACCTCCTGATTCAGATCTAGGCCCTTGCGATCGCGCAGGGCTGCACGACATAGTGCCCAGCACAAGCCCAAACGCGTATCTGGAGGAGACCGCATGGCCCGCGTCATCGTCATCGGAGCAACAGGACATGTCGGCACCTATCTCGTACCCCGCCTCGTCGAGGCCGGCCATGAGGTGGTGGCGATCAGCCGCGGCTCAGCCGCGCCTTATAAGCCGCATGAAGCATGGAGTCGCGCCGATATCAGGCATATGGATCGCGCAGCGCTCGAGGCGGAAGGCCGCTTCGGCGATGCAATCCGCGCGCTTAAGGGTGAGATCGTCATCGACATGATCTGCTTCACGACGGAAAGCAACGAACAGCTCGCAACCGCCCTTGAGGGTCATGTCCGCCATTTTCTCCATACCGGCACGATCTGGACCCATGGTTTCTCCACCGTCGTGCCGACGCCGGAGGAGGCACCGAAGAAGCCCTTCGGCGACTACGGCGTGAAGAAAGCCGCGATCGAAGCCGATCTGCTACGGATGGCTCGCGAGAAGAATTTTCCGGTAACTCTCATCCATCCCGGCCATATCGTCGGCCCCGGCTGGAACCCGCTGAACCCAGCCGGCCATTTCAATCCCGAGGTTTTCACCTCGCTCGCACGTGGAGAAACGCTTGCCCTGCCGAATTTCGGTATGGAAACCGTGCATCATGTCCATGCCGATGACATCGCCGAACTCTTCATGGCCGCCATCGCAAAGCCTGAGGCCGCAATCGGTCAGGCTTTCCACGCCGTTTCGGAAAAGGCAGTGACGCTACGGGGTTATGCCGAGGCGATGGCCGCGTGGTTTGGCCAGGAAGCGAAACTGGAATTCCTTCCCTTTGAGGCCTGGGCAACAAAACAGAACCCGGAAGAGGCGAGAGCCACCTGGGAACACATCGCCCGCAGCCCCAACTGCTCCATGGAAAAAGCTCGCCGGTTGCTTGGCTTCACACCGCGATACAGCTCGTTGCAAGCCGTGCAGGAAGCGGTCCGCTGGCTGATCGAAAATGGCCGCGTCGAAGCAAAAGCTTCGTGATCATTCGGCGATGACCTAAAACAAAAAGCCCCCCGAGAAAGGGAGGGGCTCCAGCCGGTCAGGCCGCCTTCCGGACCGGCGCGCCGGCCAGCATGCGTCCCGAAGGAACGATCATGCCGGCTGCGCCGCCAAGCCAGCCCTCGACGAGCTCCAGCGCCAGAAAGCGCGAGCGTTCGAAGGGGCCGGGCATGACAAGGTGACGAGCCTTCTCGGCAAAAAAGCCGAAACGCTCGTAATAATCCACATCGCCGACGAGCAGGATCGCGCCGTGGCCGCGTTTTTTTGCTTCGAGGATCGCCGCCCGCATCAGCGCAGAGCCGATGCCCTTGCCGCCATGCTTGCCGTCGACGGCGAGCGGGCCGAGCAGCAGCGCGTCGAGCGGCGTGCCCTCGTAGTTGATGCCGGCTTCGACATTCCAAAGGCGCGCCGTGCCGATCACATGGCCGTCGCGGTCACGCGCGACCAGCGCCAGGCCTTCGGCCGGCAGTCGGTTGCGGCGGATCATCTCAGACGACTTCTTGCGGCGATCCGGGCCCATGACGCGATCGAGCAGGGTTTCGCGAGCGACGACGTCGGAAGGATTTTCCGCGTCGATGGTGAAAGTAACAGGCGCAAAGAATGCGCGGACAGAATCAAGAACAGCGGCCATCTTGGCCTCCCGTACCCAATACCGTTATCAGCGGTGACTTCGGAGAATTGTGAATTTGCCGCCCCGGCTGGTTACGGGGCAGGCGGTAACAAGACCTTAGATGACGTAGGCCTTCAGCGGCTCGAAGCCGTTGAAAGCGACTGCCGAGTAGGTCGTCGTGTAGGCGCCGGTGCCTTCGATCAGGACCTCGTCGCCTATCGTGAGAGACATCGGCAGCGGATAGAGGTTCTTTTCGTACAGCACGTCGGCCGAATCGCAGGTCGGGCCGGCGATCACGCAGGGCTCCATCTCGTCGCCGTCGCGCTCGGTGCGGATCGGGTAGCGGATGGCCTCGTCCATCGTTTCGGCGAGACCGCCGAACTTACCGATGTCGAGGAAGACCCAGCGGGCATCGTCATTGTCCGACTTCTTGGAAATCAGCACGACTTCAGCCTTGATGACGCCGGCATTGCCAACCATGCCGCGGCCCGGCTCGATGATCGTCTGCGGGATCTGGTTGCCGAAATGTGTACGCAGCGCCTGGTAGATCGACTTGCCGTAAGCTTCTGCGGACGGAACGTCGCGCAGGTACTTGGTCGGGAAGCCGCCGCCCATGTTGACCATCTGCAGGTGGATACCCTGCTTGGCAAGCTGAACGAAGACGCGCTTGGCATCGGCAAGAGCCGAATCCCAGGCATCGACCTTGGTCATCTGCGAGCCGACATGGAACGAAACGCCGTAGGATTGCAGACCGAGCTGATGAGCGTAGACGAGAACGTCGACGGCCATCTGCGGGACGCAGCCGAACTTGCGCGACAGCGGCCATTCAGCGCCTTCACCATCGGTCAGGACGCGGCAGAATACACGAGCACCCGGAGCTGCACGGGAAATCTTCTCGACTTCTTCGTGGCTGTCGACGGCGAAGAGGCTGACGCCGAGTGCATGCGCACGGGCGACGTCGCGTTCCTTCTTGATCGTGTTGCCGTAGGAGATACGGGCTGCGGTCGCACCGGCTTCCAGCGCCATTTCGATTTCTGCGACGGACGCGCAATCGAAGTTGGAGCCGAGGCCTGCGAGTAGCTTCAGGACTTCCGGAGCCGGGTTGGCCTTGACGGCATAATAGATCGCGCTGTCCGGCATGGCGTGACGGAAGGCGTGAAAATTGTCGCTGACGACGTCGAGGTCAACCACGAGGCAGGGACCGTCGGGACGTCGGGTTGCGAGAAAGTCGCGGATGCGCTGGGTGGTCATATCGATTCCCTCTTCCAATTCCAGAGCTCCGGCACGAACCGGAGGACAAAGGGCATACAAGAACCGCTCAGGAACCAGCCGGTGGAGACCCCGGATCCTTGACGGCGCTTGATGCGCGAATAGTGAACCAACGCCGCGAATGCGGTATGGGTTCGGCTTTGTCTGCCATGGATTGGAGGGAGTATCCCTGCCGCACTTCCGGCAATGAAGGTGTGCCTCTTCAGTAACCCCCGCTGATGGAAAGCAGGGAGAGAACAAAAAGGCCCGCACCGTCGTTGCTTCAGGCGTCCTCGCATTTTCCGGTTGGCCGGAATAGCGACTGGAGGGGTTAATTCCAGGTACCTTACCGATTTCCTCACCAATTCGAGGGTTCGGCGGACACCCATGGGCACGTGCGACTTTGGGCTGAGGTGGAAATAAGAATATTCGCCGACATAATCAAGAGAATTTTTGATGACGCCTCAAAAAATAAATTGAACAAAACAACCGGATTTGTTCAATATTATGAAACAGATCGGAGGACTCATGGACACGCTGACCCGCATACGCGCCTTCATCGATGTGGTCGAAGCGGAAGGTTTTTCCGCCGCAGCCCGACGCACCGGCCGCTCCAAGGCGCTGCTCTCGAAATACGTGCGCGAACTGGAGGATGAACTCGGCGCCTTGCTGCTCAATCGCACCACCCGTCAGTTCTCGATGACCGAGGCCGGTCACACCTATTATCGCACGGCGTCCGACATCCTGAAGGAGATCGATAACCTCGCCGACCTCGTGCGGGAGAACAATGCGCAACTGAAGGGCCGCCTGAAGGTCTCTGTGCCGCGCACCTTCGTCGATGCCGATGTCGGCCAGTCGTTGATCGATTTCGCCAAGGAAAATCCAAACCTGCAGCTGGAGATCGCCGCCGACGACCGATTCGTCGACCTGATCGAGGAAGGCTTCGACGTCGCGGTCCGCGTCACCAAACTCGAAGATTCCGGTATGATCGCCCGCAAGATCTCCGATTTCCGCGTCCATATCTGCGCCACGCCGGAATTCCTCGAGCGCTACCCCAATATCGAGCACCCGAGCGATATCTCCAACGTGCCCTTCATCGTCGATACCAATTCCCGCAACCAGGCGAGCATCCGCTTCTACAATCCCGACAGCACCTCCTTTGCGGTCGCCGTTTCCGGCCCGATGGAAGTCAACAGCCCGCACGCGACACTGCGCGCCGCGCTGTCAGGGATCGGCATTGCGCTGATTCCAGACTTCATCGCTCGCAAACCGATCGAGGACGGCAGGCTGGTGACGTTGTTCAACGACTATATTCCGACTGACCGCGGCATCTATGCCGTCTATCCGCACCGGCGCTATCTGCCGGCAAAGGTCAGGATCTTTGTGGACTACCTCCACAACTGGTTCAAGAAACATCCCTGAGCGAGCGGGATGCGCGCCCAAGCGTCGCAGGGGCGGTCCCAATTCCGTCCCATTTTCTGGTGAGAAATCACCCCAACCGAACAGGGCAGCGGGTAAGCATGAAAAGATCGACACTTCTGACGGCTGGGCTTCTTTTGCTCGCCCCCGCCACCGCCTTCGCCCATCCACATATTTTCGTCGAAGCACGGCTGGAAGTTGTCGCAGCACCCGACGGCAGCATTCAGGAACTGCGCAACGTCTGGCGTTTCGACGAGGTCTTCTCCTCCTCGGTCGTCATGGATTTCGACAAGAACACCGATCTGAAGCTGGAGCCGAACGAGCTTGCCGAGGTCGGCAAGACGGTCCGGGATTCGCTTGCCGACTACGATTACTACATGAACCTGACGATCAACGGGAAGAACATCAAAGTCCAGAAACCCGACATCATCCATGTCGATTACAAAGAAGGCCAGCTCCTGATGTTCTTCGCCGTCAAGCCGGTGGAGAAGATGCCACTGAAGGGCAAGCTGACCTTCGGCGTCTATGATCCGACGCTCTACACGTCGATCGACTTCCCGACCGACAACGAACTCGCCATGGTCGGCGACGGCTTCAAGGCCTGCAAGCACGCAGTCGTGCGCCCGGACGCAGACGAGGTGATCTCGGAAAACAAGCAGTCCCTGACCGACGCTTTCTTCAACGATCCGACCGGCACCAATATGTCGAAACTCTTTGCCACCCGGCTGGAGGTCACATGCTGATAAAACGCCTGCCCCTCGCCCTGCTTGCGCTCGCTGTCATGGCCGTCGCTGCCCATGCGCAATCGCCGCTCGGCATCGGCACCGCAGAGCCGAGCTTCCAGCCGACGGGCGGGCCGCTGGCGCCGCTTTTCCTCTATGTGAATTACGAGCAGCAGGCCTTCTATCGTGCCCTGACCGGCGCGCTGAAGGAGATGCGTCAGGATCCCTGGCAGCTGTCCTCACTGATCGGTCTTTCCTTTGCCTATGGCGTCTTTCATGCCGCCGGCCCCGGCCACGGCAAGGCTGTCATCTCGTCCTACATGATCGCCAACGAAGTCGAGCTTCGACGTGGCGTCCTCATCTCCTTCATCTCAGCCTTCGTCCAGGGCGTGATGGCCGCCGTGCTCGTCGGCGGCGCGTGGCTGGTGCTGCGCGGCACCGGCATCACGCTGACCATGGCAACACAGGCCATGGAAATCGCAAGCTTCGTGATGGTCATCCTCTTTGGTGGCTGGCTGCTCTTCCGCAAGCTGCGCTCGATGGCCAGCAGCCTGCCACGCCGTCGGCTCATGGCAACGCCGGCCGGGCCCGTCAGCATGATGCTGGACTGGAAGGACAATGCCGCCGAACGCCAGAGCGCCAATTTCAGCTTCAACGGCAAGGCGCAGGCCGTGGACCCCGGCCATACCTATGTGCCCGGCATGGTCTGCGAGACCTGCGGCAATTCACACCTGCCCGATCCCTCGCTGGTCAGCGGCGACAAGTTCAGCGCGCGTGAGGCGTGGTCTGCGGTGATCGCCGTGGGCTTACGCCCCTGCTCCGGCGCATTGCTGGTCATGACCTTCTCACTGCTGAACGGGCTTTACCTTGGCGGCGTGCTCTCGGTCGTCGCCATGTCGCTCGGCACCGCCATTACAGTTGCAATCCTCGCCACGCTCGCCGTCACTGCTAAGAGCACGGCGGTGCGCCTCTCCGGCCGCGGTTCGTCCGCCTCCGTCTGGATCGGTAATACGATCGAGATATCAGGTGCAATTCTTGTAATCTTGATGGGTGTATTGCTGCTCGGAGCCTCCCTGCAGGGATAGGCTTCAGGGCTTTCTGCTGCGCTGATAGCGCGCCCGCAGCCAGAATATGCCGAAGAAACACATCAGCAGGCAGACGCCGACGATGACCGCCAATGTCGGCGAGAAAGTGCCGATCCACAGCACAATGGTCGGCAGGAAATAGATCACCAGCCCGGCAGAAAACAGAATGATAGCGGCGGCGATCGCCTGCGAACGGCTTTCCGGGCTCATGGACATGCTCACTCCTCTTGTCCGGGAGTGGATAGGCCAGCCGTCTCGCAAAGGCAACTGGCCCTGAACTACTGAGACAGCGTGACCTTGGCAGAGGAAACCGTCGCCTCGATATGATCGACGAGCTGATCGGGAAGACCGAGCCTGCCGGCGAGCAGATCGAGATAGCCGCGTTCGGCACGCGAATCCGGCTCGATCGTCAGGCGCGAGGCCGTATAGAGCTCGACCTTCTGTTCCTCGGTAACGGCTGCGGCGATAAGTGCATCGATATCCGTCGGCTCCGAAAGCTCGCGTTCGATGAAGCTTGCGGCCTCGCCGCTGACATCGGCGGCCTTGACCTTGTCCATGATGAGCATGCGCTCCGCGTCGTCGATATGGCCATCGGCCTTGGCCGCAGCAATCATGGCGCGGATGAGGATGAGCACGAATTCATTGCTGGTCGCCGGTGAAGCCGAGCCGAAGCCGGACTCTGCAGGCGGCGGCAGGAGAACGGAATTGTTGGCCGTCGGCGCATCGGAAGGTGCTGCGGGCGCCTGTCCGGCCTGATAGTTCTTCCAGGCCTGATAGCCGAGACCTGCGATGGCTGCGAGACCGCCGATGGTGACAGCATTGCCTGCGATGCTGCGGCCGGTCTTGGTGCCGAGAAGCACGGCGGCAAGCGCGCCGGCCTTCAACGGATTGTCCTTGGCCACCTGGATCGCATCGCCTGCCCGGTCACGTACGCTGCCGCCTACACCCGGTATCTGCGATCCCAGAAACTGGTCGAGTAGTTTCTTCGCGTCGAACATGTCCTCATCTTCTCCCTGTTTTAAAGGCTGGAGGAGAACATAGGTTTGCGACTGCCGAAATACAAACGAGGGCGGCGCAGCCACCCTCGTTCAAAACCTGTCAGCTTTCAAAACCCGGCGACTTCGACAGATCAGCTCTTCAGCGCGAAAGCTTCGGAGGCGAGCTTGGTGATGCCTGCCCAGTCGCCCGCGGCAACCAGTTCCTTCGGCGCGACCCACGAACCACCGACGCAGATGACGTTCGGCAGGGACAGATAGTCATTGGCATTCTTCAACGAGATGCCGCCGGTCGGGCAAAAGAATGTGCCAGCAAGCGGCGAGGAAAGCGCCTTGAGATAGGCAGCACCACCAGCCTGTTCGGCCGGGAAGAACTTCAGCACCTGATAGCCTTCTTCGCGCAGCGCCATCACTTCGCTCGCGGTCGCAGCACCCGGAAGCAGCGGCACCGGAGAATCGGCTGCGGCATCCAGAAGCTCCTGGGTCGTGCCGGGGCTGACGATGAACTTGGAGCCTGCCTGTACGGCGGCCTCCCAATGGGCGGCGTTGAGGATCGTGCCGGCGCCGACTTCAGCACCCTCTACTTCAGCGGCAACCGCACGTACGGCATCAAGAGCGGCCGGAGTGCGCATCGTGATCTCGATGGCCTTCAGACCGCCGGCAACGAGCGCTCGGGCAAGAGATACGGCCGACTTCGCATCCTCGACGATCAGGACCGGAACGACGGGCTGGAGTTTCAGGATGGAAAGGAGTTTTTCTGTCTTCTCGCCCATGGCCACAGTTCCCTTAAACGATTGAAATCGGCTTTCGAATAGCGCCCTCACAAGGGCTTGTCGAGATAAAACCAGTCCGTGCGACAAGACGGGTATTAAATCATTGTAAATTGGGATAGCGTACCACGACCGTCACAAAAGGTTCATTCGTATGGCGAAAGAGATCGAACGGAAGTTCCTCGTACGCGGCGAAACATGGCGCTCCGCCGTCGAGTCCAAGTCGGTCCTGAAACAGGGCTATGTCGCCTCGATGGAGGACCGCTCCGTACGAATTCGCATCCTTGACGAAAAGACTGCGCGGTTGACGATGAAAATCGGCCGCGGCACCCTCACCCGCGATGAATTCGAATATGACATCCCTGTATCCGACGCCGAGGAACTGCTGGAAAACGCCATCGGTATCGTCATCGAAAAGACGCGTTACCGCGTCCCCTATGAAGGTTTCGTCTGGGAAGTCGATGTCTTTGCCGGCGCCCATCGCGGCCTCGTCATCGCCGAAGTCGAGATGCAGGCCGAAACTGACAATCCTCCCCTGCCCGCCTGGCTCGGCCGCGAGGTAACGGGCGATTTCCGCTATTCCAATCAGGCGCTGGCCACAGAATTTGAGCACGACAGGCATGGGCTATCGCATACGGCCTGAGGCCGACTTTACCGACGAGTTCCGAAGCGCCGCTGAGGAGCAGTTGAAGCGCGCCATCACCGTTCTCGACAAGCGGCCGGAAGGCGCCCATGAGGCGATCCACGCCTTCCGCAAGAACATCAAGCGGCTGCGTTCGCTTTATCGTCTTGTATCCCGCGAAGTGCCAGAATTCCAGAAGCAGGAAAATGCCCGGCTGAGAGAAACGGCGCGGTCGCTGTCGGCCATCCGCGATGCCGCGGCAATCGTTGGGACCGCCCGCTACCTGCAGGATAATGCTCGCAATCTGGAAGAGACCGAGGCGCTCGGCCGTATCGTTTCCATTCTGGAGGTCCGGCGCGACTGGATGGCGGAGGCCGAAAGCAGCCTTGAGGAAAGGCTGCATGATGCTGCCGGCAAGTTGCGGGAAGCGATTACGGCACTCGACGATGTCGCGTTCGACAAGAGCCACCGCAAGAATGCCCGTATGCTGGCAAAAAGCTGGCGCAAGACAGCATCGCGCGCCAGGGAGGCGCT
Source organism: Rhizobium sp. CF142 (assembly GCF_000281145.1). NCBI lineage: Bacteria > Pseudomonadati > Pseudomonadota > Alphaproteobacteria > Hyphomicrobiales > Rhizobiaceae > Rhizobium > Rhizobium sp. CF142. Next base: position 55,036 of record NZ_AJWE01000048.1, read on the forward strand.
CGATGCCTGCCAAGAGGACACAGCGGCCGGTGATTTCCACGAGTTGCGCAAGCGCACCTACGATTATCGCCTCTATCACGCGCTTCTTCGCGATCTCTGGCCAAGCGCCATGAAGGCCAAGCGCGACTTCGCCAAGGACCTTGTTGAACGTCTCGGCCATATCAACGATCTCGCTGTGCTTTCAGGCCTCGTGGAGGCAGAACCGCAGCTCTTCACCCGCAACGACGATCTCGCCCATCTGCTGGATGCCATCATCTTCCGCCAGCAGGAGGATCGGCGCGAAGCGTTGCGCGACGCCGAAACGCTCTATGGCGATGATCCTGACGATGAGGCGCAGCGCCTGGAACTGCTCTGGGTGTCTATCGGCAATTGACGCATTTGATCTGTTGACCTCAACTTTACTTGAGGTCCTAGCCTCGGCCGGTCAATGAACCGATCGAGGAAAATATGTCTGCAGACAATGCTACGACGCCCCAGATCCAGGGCATCTACGAAACCCATCTCACCGTCGCCGATCTGAAGACTTCCATTCCTTTCTACCGCGATATTCTCGGCCTGGAACTTGCCGCCGAATTCCCCGAGCGCCGCATTGCCTTCTTCTGGGTGAACGGCAAGAAGAACGCCATGCTCGGCCTCTGGGAAACCGGCACCGGCCCCTTGAAGATGCGCCTGCACATGGCTTTCCGCCTGTCGCAGGAGGAAATGATGCGGGCGCCGGCGCTGTTGATCCACAAGGGCCTGAAGCCACACGGCTTTCATGGTGAGCCGATCACCGAACCGATCGTCATCGGCTGGGTACCGGCGCTGTCGCTCTATTTTCGCGATCCCGACGGGCATTCGATCGAATTCCTGAGCGTGCTCGACGAAGAGCCGGATGCTGCGTTTGGCATGCGGTCCTACGCCGAGTGGAAGGCGCGCGGATAGGCACAATCCCACAATGCCGTCCTTGCGTAATGTCATTGCGCAGGGACGGCATATTCTGTATTTCCACGCGCATGACCGACAATGCGACCCAAACAAGCCCCTTCCTGGTGGCAGCGCTCTATCATTTCGTATCCCTGCCGCGCTTCGAGAGCCTGCAGGCGCCGTTGCAGGCGCTCTGCGAGGAGAATGGCGTGAAGGGCACGCTTCTGCTTGCCCATGAGGGCATCAATGGCACGATTGCAGGACCGGATGCCGGCATTCATGCCGTCCTCTCCTTCCTGCGCACACAGCCGGAATTTGCCGCCTTGGAGCACAAGGAAAGCCGCGCGTCCAAAATGCCCTTCCTGCGCATGAAGGCAAAGCTGAAGAAAGAAATCGTCACCATGGGCGTCGAGAATATCGACCCCAACAAGGTGGTTGGGACCTATATCGATCCAAGCAACTGGAATGCCCTGATCTCCGATCCCGACACGATCGTCATCGATACCCGCAACGACTACGAGACGGCAATCGGTACCTTCCGCGGCGCGGTTGACCCCAAGACCAAGACCTTCCGTGAGTTTCCGGACTGGGTGCGCAACAATCCCGGCCTGCACGACAAGCCGAAGATTGCCATGTACTGCACCGGCGGCATCCGCTGCGAGAAGGCGACGGCCTTCATGAAGGAACAGGGCTTCGACGAGGTTTATCACCTCAAGGGCGGCATCCTGAAATATCTTGAGGAAGTGCCACAGGAGGAAAGCCTGTGGGACGGCGCCTGCTTCGTTTTCGACGAGCGCGTTTCCGTCGAACATGGCCTGAAGGAAGGCGAGCACAAGCTCTGCCACGCCTGCCGCAACCCAATCACGGCAGAAGAGGTCACCTCGCCCTATTACGAGGAAGGTGTTTCCTGCAGCAATTGCTACCATACGCGCAGCGAAGAAGACCGCCTGCGCTATCGTCAGCGCCAGCATCAGATCGCGCTCGCTAAGAAGCGCGGCCAGAAACATATCGGCACGTAGAGCAGTTCCAGCAAAACTGCGCAGCTGTTTTGCATCTGAAATTGCATGAAACAAAGAGATAGAGCAACGTTTTAGCCGGCGATCCGGCGCAGGACCCGGGCTTCGCGGTGCTCCTGCAACAGGCCATTGATCTGGTCGGCGGTCATCGGCTTGCCAAAGAAATAACCCTGCAGGCTATCGCAGCCAAAGAGACGGAGCGCGACCGCCTGCTCTTCCGTCTCGATGCCCTCCGCAGTGACGGGGATATCCAGCGCGCGCGCAAGTGCGACCGTCGCCTGCAGCATTTCCCGCTGCCGGCTGTCGCCGGTAATATCGGTCACGAGCGAGCGGTCGATCTTGATGCGGTCGAAGCCGAACTGCCGCAGGTAGCCGATCGAAGAGAATCCAGAGCCGAAGTCGTCGAGCGCCACCTTGACGCCGAGCGACTTCAGTCGCTCGATCGATTGGCGCGTGCGCTGCGGATTTTGGATCATGTAGCCTTCGGTGATTTCCAGCGTGACGCGGCTCGCCTCGATCTCCGTCTGCTTCAGCACATAGCGAACATAATCGGTAAAGGCCGGATTGCGGAACTGGCCCGGTGAAACGTTGACCGAGATCTTCAGCTCCGGCCACTGCTTTGCCGTTTCGCAGGCCTTGCGCAGTACGAAAAGGCCGAGGGATTCGATGAGCCCGCTGGTCTCTGCGATCGGAATGAAAACTTCAGGCGAAACAGGACCGTGGCCCGGCCGGTTCCAGCGCACCAGCGCCTCCACGCCATTCATCTCATGCGTCGCGGCATCGACGAGCGGCTGATAGGCAAGCGTGAGATCGCCGCTTTCGATCGCCATGCGCAGATCAAGCTCCAGCGCATTGCGCTGCGCGCGATCGGTATCCATGGCCGGATCGTAGAGCGTCATGCGGGCGCGGCCGGCTTCCTTGGCCTTATACATGGCAAGGTCGGCGCGACGTACCAATTCCTCCCGGCCAATCGAACCGAGCGATGACATGGCGATGCCGATGCTGGCACCGACCACGACGATACGACGGCCGACTTCGAGCGGTTCGGCAAGGAAATCGAGGATCTGCTCCGCGAGCTGCAATGCGGCCGCATTCTCCGCATCCGAAAGGAAAGCGATTGCAAACTCATCACCGCCGATGCGCGCGAGCACGGCATCCTCGGGAATCAGCACGTCCAGCCCTGCCGCAACAGCGCGGATCAACTGGTCGCCGGTGCCGTGACCATAGCTGTCATTGACTTCCTTGAAGCCGTCGAGATCGAGATAGAGCAGCAGGACATTCCGCTTCGTCTGCTGGGCTTCCGCAACGAAGCGGTCGACGGCAAGCCCGAGGCCATCGCGGTTGGAAAGGCCGCTCAGGCGATCGCGAAGTGCTTCTTCACGCGCACTGTTTTCCTCCGCTTTCAGCCGCCGCCCGGTCAGCCAGCCGATAATGAGCAGGACAACGAAGAATAGGCCGACAAGACCGAGCGCCTGGATGACCATGGGCCTCACCTGCGCGTAGCCGATATCGCCGGGCGAACGCGACACCCAGACAAGCTTGCCGAGAACCGCGTGAGCCGGGTCTGCAATTTCCACCGAATAGGCCGAGGCAAAATCCGCAGGCACCAGCCGCAGCCCGTTCAGCACGTAAGTCGTGCCGAGAGCAGAGATCTTTTCTTCGTCGAGATGCCGGGCGAAAATCAGATAGCGATGCTGGCCGGCAGGCATATCAAGCTCACCCGACTTCTCTCGCACAAGCGCGATACCGACAGCGGCAATTCCCCTGGCAGTCTTGATGAAACCGGTGGCTTCCGGCTTCTCGCCGGCGTCAGGTTCGCGAACCCTGTCCAGAAGCCGCCAAAGCGAGGGCGCGAAGAAATCACTGACCGGCATCTGCATTGGCAAACCGTCCTGATAGGACATGACGGTTTTCTTCCGGTCGTCAATGACGATAGCCATGTCGAAGAGAGGGCTGTTGAGGGACATCTCGCCGTAATTGCTGATCGTCCACGCCATGCCCTCCGGCGCGTAGACATTGGCAGCCGCGTCATCCCAGGCGGCATAGTCGTCAAGCGTCGCGGCAAGCTGATCTTCAAAGGTCTTGAGCGCCCCGACGGTGGTTTCACGCGAGCGCTCGTCGTCGAGCACATTGGCATTTTCGGAGACGCGCTCCAGCGCTGTCAAAACCATGATGGTGACAACTGCGACAATGACCGCAAAGGAAAAAAGCACGCCAGTAACCGTTGTATGGCGGCCTAAACCCGATCCGTTGCTTTTAGACCTCAAGACTGCCGGCAATTCATACAACTCCCCGTTCAGGAAATCTTCGCAGTCAAGGGTCAAGAAACGCTTAAGATCATGGGAACTATCGAGAATCCGGCTCAGGATTTACCTGAATACCGCATGTTTTCGCAAGTTGACAACTAGTTTCCAATAATGGTAACTAGTTTCCATTCTTGGAAACGGAGAATCGCGAATTTTGAAGCGCACGATCGAAGCCGATCTGCTGACGGACATCATGCTGATGGTCTTCCGCATCAACGGACGACTGCTGGACGGCGGCGACCGGCTGGGCGCATCGCTGAACCTCACCAGCGCCCGCTGGCAGGTACTTGGAGCAATTTCGCTGTCTTCCGGTCATGTCACGGTGCCTGGAATTGCAGAGATGATGGGCATGACCCGTCAGGGCGCCCAAAAGCAGGTGAACAAGCTCGAGGAAGACGGTTTTATCGAAAAGCAGGCCAACCCGCGCCACCAGCGCTCGCCCTTCTATGTGCTTACACCGCAAGGCACTGAGAGCTATGCGCGGATATCAGCGCTTCATACCGGCTGGGCCAATGCGCTGGCCGGTGGACTAAATGCACCGGAATTGCGGGCGGCGCTCGATCTTCTGAACAGGTTCGACCAACGGCTGGCGCTCGACGCCACGGAAAGAGAGGAGCAGAGATGAAAACGATCATTCATGCTGGCGCAGGCACTCTTGCCATGGTCCTGATTGCGGGTTTTCTGACCGCAACACCGATCTCCGAACTTCTTCTGAATGCGACCGCTATTCTCGCCGTCAAGAAAGCAATCCTTGCCGGTCTCTGTCTGCTGATCCCGATGCTCGCAATGTCAGGCGGCAGCGGATTTTCGCTTGCCAGCGGCCGTCATTCGCCGGCTATCGAAAGGAAACGCAGACGCATGAAGATTATTGCCGCAAACGGGTTGCTGATCCTGCTGCCCCTGGCAATCCTGCTCTATCTTCGCGCGGCGGCAGGCCTGTTTGACGGCATTTTCTACGCCATGCAGACGCTCGAAGTTCTGACTGGCTGCGGGCAACTGACACTACTTGCCCTCAATTTCCGCGACGGGCGGAAAATGACGAGAGGAAAACGTCTCGCCGCGGCAAAGACGTTGAACGCGATCTGAATCGGCAGGGCATCGATGCCCTGCCGAAAATACGGGGCCTCAGACGGCCTTGTGGTTGCCCTTCGGGAACTGGCTGGCAAGTTCCCGATACCACTTGCCGCTCTTCTTGACCGTGCGAACCTGCGTTTTGTAATCGACGTGAACGAGGCCGAAGCGCATACGATAGCCTTCCGCCCATTCGAAATTGTCCATCAGGCTCCAGGCGAAGTAGCCGCGCATCGGATAACCGTCCTTGATGAGGTCTGCGACGACATTGAGATGGTCGCTGACATAGTCGAGGCGCATCAGGTCATCCACCGCGCCGTTGACCACATCGGTATTGTCACAGGCACCGTTCTCGGTGATGTAGCATTCCGGCAGCTCGTAACGGCGATAGAGGTCTTCGACGAGCAGTTTCAGCCCCGGCGAATAGACTTCCCAGCCGATATCCGTCTTCACGTCGCTTGCCGGAGGCGCTTCCACCGTCCAGGGGAAATCGCCCTTCCGGCTCGCTTCATCCGCAACGCGCTCCGGCTTGTAATAGTTGAGGCCCCACCAATCGAGCTTCTGATTGATGATCTTGAGATCGCCATCCTCGACGACAGGCATGCGGTCGCCGAGCGCCTCGACGAATTCCTTCGGGTATTCGCCCTTGAAGACGGGATCGAAGAAGGCGCCGTTATGGAACTGGTGGGCGCGCTCGCCGGCAGCGAGATCAGCCGCGCTGTCGGAACCCGGAATGATCGAGGAGGCGTTGAGCACCAGACCGACGGGCACGCCAGGCGCTTCCGAACGGATCGCCTCGACGCCAAGGCCGTGCGCCAGGTTCATGTAGTGCATGGCGTGCAGGGCTGCCTGCATGTTGCGCTCGCCCGGCGCATGAATGCCGTAGAGGTGACTGAGCCAGACGATGCACCACGGCTCGTTGAAGGTCGCAACGCTGTCGAGACGGTCACCGAGACGGCTCATCACAGTCTTGGCATAACGCTGATAGGCGTAAGCGGTCGACCGCGCCGTCCAGCCGCCGTCACCTGCAAGCAGCAGCGGCAGGTCCCAGTGATAGAGCGTCGCGAAGGTCTTGATGCCACGTGCCTTGCAGCCGTCGACGAGACGATCGTAGAAATCGAGGCCGGCTTCGTTCACCGGACCGGTGCCATCGGGGATGATGCGCGGCCAGGCGATCGAGAAACGATAGGCGTCGACACCCATCTCCTTGATGAGATCGAGGTCCTGTTCCAGCCGATTATAGTGGTCGCAGGCAACATCGCCGTTGTCGCGATTATAGACGCGACCAGGCATGTTGCAGAAGGCATCCCAGATGGACGGCTTGCGACCATCGGCTTTGCTCGCGCCTTCGATCTGGAAGGCAGCAGTAGCAACGCCAAAGGTGAAATCACCGGGGAAGCGGGCGGCAAGCGTTTTCGGATCGATCATCTGTGAATTCCATCTCTCAGTTGTGGACTGACCGTTTGCGCGGGGTTTAGCCAAGCCTGATGGCAAAGTACAGGCCGGCGGAAAGAAAAACTGCAACGTTGCAGGAAGAAAAACAAGACAGCTACAAACCCGCCAGACGCCCTCTTCCCAATCTCATAACGCCAATGTCAGCAGTCGTGATTTGCTGTTGCGACCGCGATCCTTACACGGGAAAGAGCATCACAATATGAAAGGAAACGAATGTTCTCTTCGATCCATTTGCTGCAGCCGCATCTCCTGAGCCTGCTGCGCATCGTCTCGTCCCTCGTGCTTTTCAGCTACGGAACGCAGAAGATCCTGCTTTTCCCGGCCGCAGCAAGCGTCCCGCCCGTCGGCTCGCTGTCCTGGGTTGCCGGCCTTATCGAACTCACGCTCGGCTTCCTGGTGCTCATCGGTTTCCAGACCCGCATCGCAGCCTTCGTGCTTTCGGGCCTGATGGCCTTTGCCTATTTCATCGGCCACGCATCGAAGAGCTTCTTCCCGGCGCAGAATGGCGGCGTCGCGGCGATCCTGTTCTGCTTCGTTTTCCTTTATCTGGTCGTCGCCGGCGCAGGTCCGTTCAGCGTCGATAACCTGCTGAAGCGCGGCCGCACTACGGTTGCTGCCTGAACACCGCAAAAGGAAAAGCCGGGGCGATATCGAACCGCCCCGGCTTTTTTTGATAACATGCGCCTTATCGGCTCAGAAGCTCAGACCTTGACCCAGGCTCCGTTGCGCTTGGACGACGCCACGCAGGCTTCGACGAAAGCGACACCCTTCACACCATCATCGACGGTCGGGTAGACAACGGCCTTGTCGACCGCCTTGCCCTTCTTGTGAGCGTTGATGGCATGCGCGGCTTCCGTGTAGATCGTCGCGAAGGCTTCCAGATAACCTTCGGGATGACCCGACGGAACACGGGAAACGCGGGCAGCGGCAGCGCCGGAACCGGCGCCATTGCGGGTGATGAGCCGCTTGGATTCGCCGAACGGCGTGTACCAGAGATAGTTCGGATCGGCCTGAACCCATTCGATACCGCCCTTGGTGCCGTAAACGCGCACCTTGAGGCCGTTCTCGTGGCCCGGCGCCACCTGGCTGCACCAGAGCATGCCCTTGGCCGGCTTTTCCGAACCCTTGGCCTTGAAGCGCAGCATCACATGGGCGTTGTCGTCGAGACGACGGCCCGGCACGAAGCTGTCGAGATCGGCAGCAAGGCTGTCGAGCTCCAGGCCGGTGATGAAGGAAGCCAGGTTATAGGCATGCGTGCCGATATCGCCGGTCGAACCGCCGACGCCTGATTGTGCCGGGTCGGTGCGCCATGCGGCCTGCTTCTGGCCGGACTGTTCGATGGCTTCCGTCAGCCAGTCCTGCGGATATTCAGCCTGCACGATGCGGATATCGCCAAGCTCGCCATTGGCGACCATTTCGCGCGCCTGACGAACCATCGGATAACCGGTGTAATTATGCGTCAGGATGAAGAGTGCGCCGCTCTCGTCGGCAACCTTCTTCAGCTTCTTGGCATCGGCAAGGTTGGAGGTCAGCGGCTTGTCGCAGATGACGTGGATGCCGCGGCGCAAGAATTCCTTGGCAGCGTCATAATGCACATGGTTCGGCGTGACGATGGAGACGGCTTCGATGCCGTTCTTCAGCTTGGCTTCGCGGATCGCCATTTCCCGGTAGCTGGAATAGGTGCGCGACGGATCGAGACCGAGATCGCGACCGGACTGGGCAGCCTTTTCCGGCGTCGACGACAGTGCGCCGGCGATCAGGTCATACTGATCGTCGATACGCGCTGCGATACGGTGGACGGCGCCGATGAAGGCCCCTGCCCCGCCGCCGACCATGCCGAGCCGGATGCGCGGCTCGCGGGTCTGTTCGGATGATGCTTCGATTGCCATAATATTCTCCTCGAAATCCTGATCCGCTTACGACAGACCCAGCATGCGCCGGTTGGCCGCCTGATCAGTGCCGCCGGCAGCGAAATCGTCGAAGGCCTTTTCGGTGACGCGGATGATATGTGCCGCGACGAATTCAGCGCCTTCACGCGCACCGTCTTCCGGATGCTTCAAGGCGCATTCCCATTCGACCACGGCCCAGCCGTCGAAGTTGTTCGCGGTCATCTTGGAGAAGACGGCACCGAAATCGACCTGACCGTCGCCCAGCGAGCGGAAGCGGCCGGCACGCTCGACCCAGCCCTGATAACCACCGTAAACGCCCTGGCGTCCGGTCGGATTGAACTCCGCATCCTTGACGTGGAACATCTTGATCCGGTCTTTGTAGATGTCGATGTTGTCGAGGTAATCGAGGCACTGCAGCACGTAGTGCGACGGATCGTAGAGCATGTTGGCGCGCGGATGATTGCCGACGCGCTCGAGGAACATCTCGTAGGTGATGCCGTCATGCAGGTCTTCACCCGGATGGATTTCGTAGCAGACGTCGATGCCGTTTTCATCGGCATGGTCGAGGATCGGCTTCCAGCGGCGGGCAAGCTCGTCGAAGGCGGTTTCGACGAGACCGGCGGGGCGCTGCGGCCAGGGATAGATGAATGGCCAGGCAAGCGCGCCCGAGAAGGTCGCATGCGCCTTGAGGCCGAGATGCTTGGAAGCTGTCAGCGCGTACTTGACCTGCTGCACGGCCCATTCCTGACGCGCCTTCGGATTGCCGCGCACTTCGGGTGCGGCAAAGCCGTCGAAGGCTTCGTCATAGGCGGGGTGAACGGCAACGAGCTGACCCTGCAGGTGGGTGGAAAGTTCGGTAACCTCGACGCCGTTTTCACGCGCCTTGCCTGCGAATTCGTCGCAGTAATCCTTGGAGGTCGCCGCCTTCTTGAGGTCGATGAGCTGGCTTGCCCAGGTCGGAACCTGTACGCCCTTGTAGCCGATGTCAGCCGCCCATTTGGTGATCGCGTCCCAGGAATTGAAAGGAGCGGTATCACCCGCGAACTGTCCGAGGAACAGGCCCGGTCCCTTGATCGTCTTCATGTCAGTTTCCTCCCTGAATATCGATCGTAAACGTTTTCGATAAATCCTAGTGCGCCGTTCGGTAAAGAAAAGGCGCCTCCCCGCCAATGCGAAGGATTTAGCGGGTTAGCCGAAAATCAACGCGGACTGGACCTAATCACGCTCACCACGGATCGGCAAGAGGTACGTGCCGCATTTTGGCTTCAACTTGTCCGAAGGCATGAAAAATGCGCCCATCCTTTCGAATGGGCGCATGCATGAAAGTATTATCAGAACGGAGAATCCGGGAAGTAGAAGTTCTTGGCATTCTCCTTGGTGACGAGCGTGGCGTCGAGGATGTAGTTGCCGTGAACCGGAACCTGATCGTAGAGCGCAGCAGCCGTCAGCTCCATAGCCGTACCGACCATTGCCGGCGGATAGAGAACGTCGACCGGGATCAGCTTGTCGCCATCCATGACCTTCTTGACCATGTCCTTGGAGCCGGCGCCGGCAACGACATACTGGATGTCGGTGCGCTTGGCCTGCTCGATGGCCTGCAGAACGCCGACTGCCATGTCGTCATCCTGGCACCATACGACGTCGATCTTCGGATACTTCGTCAGATAGTCCTGCATGACCTTGAAGGCGTCGTCGCGGTTCCAGTTGCCGTACTGGCGGTCGAGAACCTTGACCTTGGAGCCGGCAATACCCTTGTCGAAACCGTCCTGGCGCTGCTGGTCGATCGGGATCGGCAGGCCGCGGATGATAACGACCTCAGCTTCCGGAGTCTTTTCGGCAATGTACTTGCCGGCGACTTCGCCGAGTGCCGGGTTGTTGCCGGCAACATAGAGGTCACGCACGGAATTGTCGTTATTCGACGGCGCGCGGTCGACGAGCGCGACGAACTTGCCCTTGCCCTTGACTTCCTTGATGGCGTTGACGAGCGGATCCGGATCCGACGGCAGGATGACGAGTGCGTCGATGCCCTGCGTATCGAGGTCCTGCACGGCGTTTGCCTGCGTTGCGGCATCCGGCGAAGTCTTGACGATGACGTTGAGGCCCGGATGTTCGGCCATCAGCTTCTTGGCAACGCGCTCGGCGTGAAACACGACGCCCGACGTCCAGCCATGGTCAGCGGCCGGAATGGACACGCCGATCGTGTAATTCTTGTCCTGGGCGTAGGCTGCGCCGGCAAAAGCCACCCCCGCCACCGCCAGACCCAACATGAGCTTGCGCATGCTATTTCCTCCCAAAAATATCAGGGACTTTTCAGTTCGAGCCGGGTGCCCTGGATAGCCCGGCCAATCCGAGAAGCACTTGTCTTACGATTTGCGCACCAGCGACCGCTGCACCAGCATGGCGATGATGATGATCGCACCCTGGATCGCACCGATCAGGTATTCGCTGATGAAATTCGAAAGCAGCATGATGTTGCCGACGAGCTCGAGAATGAAGGCGCCGCAGATCGTGCCCCATACCCGGCCAGCGCCACCCTTCAGCGCCGTACCACCGACGACAACAGCCGTGATGGCCTGCAGCTCCCAGAGGATGCCGGTCGTTGCCGAGGTCGAGCCGAGGCGCGGCACGTAAAGCAGCACGGCGATCGCCACGCAAAGTCCCTGGATGACGAAGGCGATCGTGCGCACACGGTTGACCGCAATGCCGGAATAACGCGCGACATCGCTGTTCGAACCGACAGCCACGACATGCCGGCCATAACGCGTACGATAGAGGATGAAGGCCGCTACGGCGGTGACTGCCAGGATGACGACGATCGGCACCGGCATGCCGAGAATGCTTCCGAAATAAGCCGGACGATAGAGCGTCTGGATATCTGCCGAGCGCAGCGTGATCGCGCCACCCTGCGAGAGCCATGTCGTCAGACCGCGATAGATGCCCATCGTACCGAGCGTCGCGATAAAGGGTTCGATCTTGCCGACCGTCGTGATGAGGCCGTTTGCGAGACCGCAAAGCGCACCGGCGACCACGGCGAAGACGACGGCAGCCGTCAGCATCAGCACCGGATCGGCAATGACGCCAGAATTGATGAGCAGGATCATCAGGCTGGCGACGAAGGCCACCATCGAGCCAACGGAAAGGTCAAGATCGCCGGCCGAGATCACGAAGGTTGCGCCGACGGCGATGATGGCAATGAAGGCACAGCGCGTTGCGACATTCGTAAGGTTGGTGATGCCGATGAAATTCGGATTGACCAGTGCGCCTACGATGAGGAGCAGGGCCAGTGCGGCAAAGGGCGCAACCGCGCGCAGATCGACGTCACGCCAGGATCTGCGCCGGATTTCCCTGGTCTCCTCGTTAACACTCATGTCCAAAACCAACCTCCCGTCCCATGACTGCTGGGCATTTTGTTTGTCCCGCGCGCAGCACGCCCGTGCCGGCTCAAGCAGCCGCCTGACGCTTCAGCCCCGCGGCGTAACGCATGATTTCCTGTTCGGAAATTTCATCCCCCTCGAGCATGCCGACGATCCGGCCTTCGCGCATGACGGCCACGCGTGTGCAGAGACCGATAATCTCGGGCATTTCCGAGGACACGACGATGATCGACCGCCCGTCGCGGGCAAGCGCTGAGATGAAATGATAGATCTGCTGCTTGGTACCGACATCGATGCCGCGCGTCGGCTCGTCGATGATGATGATCTGCGGCTCTGTTTCCATGACCTTGGCGAGAAGCAGCTTCTGCTGGTTCCCACCAGACATGCGCCCGGCAACGATATTGCCGTCGCGTACGCGGATGTCGAAGCGCCGCTTGGCCTTGGCAAGCGCTGCCGCTTCGCTGATCGGACTCAGATAGCCATGGCTGACATGGCGTTCGAGCGATTGCAGCGTCAGGTTGGCGATCATGCCCGAACCGAGCAGCAGCCCCTTCGACTTGCGGTCCTTGGTCATATAGGCAAGGCCGGCGCGATTGGCGGCGCGCGCATCGCCCGAAGACACGCTTTCGCCGTGAATGACGACCTCGCCCGACAGGCGCGAGCGCAGGCCGGCAATCGCTTCCATCAGCTCGGTACGACCCGAACCGATAAGTCCGGAAAACCCGATCACCTCGCCCTTGCGCACTTCGAAGCTCGCATCCTGCACATAGCCGGTAGACACCGAACTGACGCGAAGCACGACTTCCTCGTCGACATTGGGCTCGACTTTGGCCGGATAGAGGCTGGAGAGCTCGCGGCCGACCATGAGCTGCGCGATGGATTCGCCGTCCAGCATGGAGGTTGGCGCCGTCTTTACCCACTGGCCGTCACGCAGCACCGTGACCCTGTCGGTCAGTTCCATGACCTCGTCGAGCTTGTGGGAAACGAAGACAAAACTGGTGCCCTGATCGCGCAGTTTACGCACCTGCTTGAAGAGCATGTTGGTTTCCTCGCGCGACAGAACCGCCGTCGGCTCGTCCATGAAGACCACGCGCGCATCGCGGCTGATCGCCTTGGCAATCTCGACCATCTGCTTGTCGGCAATGGAAAGCGAGCTGATCATCGCATTCTCATCGACATGCGAACCGAGCATGTCGAGCACCCGGCGAGCCTCCGCCCGCATGTACTTGCGATCGAGCACGCCGAAATGCGTAACCTCGCGGCCGAGGAACAGGCTCTCGGTTACGGTCAGATGTTCGGCGAGGTTGAATTCCTGATGGATGATGACAATGCCGAGCGCTTCGGCAGCCCCATTCGGCGGTAGCACGACGGATTTGCCATCAAGCAGGATTTCGCCCGAAGTCGGCTGTTCGAACCCGGAGAGAATCTTGACGAGAGTGGATTTGCCGGCCCCGTTTTCGCCCATCAGCGCATGGATCTCACCGGCGCGAAGATCGAAATTGACGCTGAAGAGGACCTGTACGCCGCTGAAAGACTTGCAAATGCGCCTGGCGGACAACACCACTGGCGCAGCCTCTGCGCTATCGACGGTCATAACTTTCTCCCTGCGGCTCCCATCCGCTTATGTTGGGCATATGTAAACCTTTACATCGGGCGTGTAAAGGTTTACATCATTGATTTACACAGATCTGTTGAGCGGTGCCTTTGACCTCGCGACAAGTCTGTGTAGTGTGCGGCGAAGACAGCCCAAGGCAGAGCCCCCGTGTCGAATTCCACGCCCGCAACCATTGAAGACGTCGCCCGGATCGCTGAAGTTTCCATTGCGACGGTTTCCCGGGCAATCCACATGCCTGAAAAGGTGGCCAATTCCACGCGGCTGAAGGTCAACCAGGCGATTGCCGTCACCGGCTATACGACCAACGCAATGGCGCGCAGCCTGCGGCTCGGCCGTTCCAACATGATCCTTGTGGTGGCGCCCGATATCGGCGACCCCAATTTTTCCAACATCCTGATCGGCCTGGAGAATGAGGCACGCGCCCATGGTTACGGCATCCTCATCGGGCATACGCAGAACGATGCGCAGCGCGGCCTCGAATATCTGAAGTTCTTCAGCTCCAACCAGGCGGCAGGCCTCATCCTCTTCACCGGCATCCTACCCTTCGGTCATCAGACTGTGACGGCGCAACTGCCGCCGAGCGTCGGCGTATTCGAACCCGTCTTCAATGGCGGCATCCCCTATGTCGGCGTTGATGACATCGAGGGCGCCAGGAAAGCCGTCGACCTGCTTCTGGCCGAAGGACACCGCAAGATCGCCTTCATCGGCGATTCCCGCACTCGCCTCGCCTACAGCCGTCGCCGGCAAGGCTACGATGCGGGCCTCGACGCTGCCGGCGTGCCGAAAGACACGCGTATCGTGCTGGAAGGCGACGGCACGATCGAGAGCGGTCGCCATGCCGTGGAGCAGCTCTTCATGCGCGACACGTTGCCCACCGCCTTCATGTGCGTCAACGACCAGACGGCGATCGGCGTCATGATCGGCCTCAACGCCCGCGGCTACAATATCCCGCAGGATTTCTCCGTCACCGGCTTTGACGACGTGCCGCAAGCCGTCTTCATGAGCCCGTCGCTGACGACCATTCGCCAGCCGCGCACTGCGATCGGCAAACAAGCCATGGCGCTGCTCCTCGAACTTCTCTCCAACGGCCGACCGGCCGAAACGGAAATCCTGCTGCGGCCGGATCTCGTTGTGCGCAACTCTGTCTCGGCACCGCCGCGCAATTGGCAGAAGCGGTAGGCTCGAAGCCCGCTGCCGATGATCTGCTGTTGCCCGAACTCCATGCCGTCCTAATTTGGCGACGAACTCCTTTGCGAAGGCGAGGCAACCGAGATGACGCAAGATCAGCTGGCCGATAGATATAGAGGTTACATTGGCTGCCTGAACGGACAGGATTGGGATAACCTGGGCAACTTCGTCCACGAGCATGTTCGCTATAACGGCGAGCACATTGGCCTGTCCGGCTATCACGCGATGCTCGAAGGCGATTTTCGCGCCATCCCCGATCTCTTCTTCGATATTCAGCTGCTGATCTGCGAGCCGCCGCGCGTAGCAAGCCGTCTGCAGTTCAACTGCACGCCGAAGGGCGAGCTGTTCGGTCTTCCGGTCAACGGCAGGAAGGTGCAGTTCGCTGAAAACGTCTTCTACGAATTTCTGGACGAGAAGATCGAGAACGTCTGGTCGGTCATTGACAAGGCCGCCATCGAGGCCCAGCTTCGAATTATGCGCCCCGTTTGAACGTGCTGAACTGAAATTTCTGCACACTTTCCCACGGTGTCGAATGATCGTGGCGACGGCTGTCGATCAGCTTGAAACCTGCCCCGAGGAGATCTGCCAGACTGTCAGAACTGTGACGCGCGACCGGCAGGCCACTGCACTTCTCCGGCCCGTCGAGGGCGAAAGTTCCCATGATCAGATGCCCGCCGATTTTCAAGCCGCGTTTCAGCCGCTCGATATAGGCTGCTTGCTGGGCCTTATCGGTCAGGAAATGAAAGGCTGCCCGATCGTGCCAGATGTCGTAAGCCCGCGGCGGCTTCCAAAGGGTGGCGTCAGCAGCAATCCACGTTACCTCGTCACCTTTGGCGCCCAGACGTTTTCGCGCCGTATCGAGTGCGGCCTCCGAGAGATCGAGCACCGTTACATCGCCGAATCCTTCAGCAAGAAGGCCGTCGACGAGCCTTGAGGCTCCACCGCCGATATCGACGATCGCGTCCGATTGTTTTGCTTGCGCGAGATGGATCAATTCGAGAGACGGCGCAGGGCTCTCCTGGAACCAGCTGACATCCGTTTCGCCCTTGGTCGAATAGACATTTTCCCAATGCAGTTTGCGATCGTCTGCCATGAAGTGCTCCACACCGTTTCATCGCGGCCACCAGTGGCATGCCAGATTTCTGTCTGCCCGACCAGCGCCACGAGCCATCTCGGCTTCGCAAATGAAAAAGCCGGGAAGCTCTCGCCTCCCGGCTTTCAAAAAGTCAGACCGGCAATCAAACGTAGCGGTTGACGATGTTTTCGAGCAGTTCCTGCTTGCCGGATTTGGGCTGCGGGTTGACGTCCTTGCCTTCGACCCACTGCGTGATCTGTTCGAGCGAATATTCGCCGCGGAAGAGCTTCTGTCCTTCAGCCGAATTCCAGCCGGCATAGCGGTCTGCGAGCGGCTGGGAGAGCGCCTTGTCTTCGAGCATCTTGGCAGCAGCCTTCAGGCCGCGGGCGCAGCAATCCATGCCGCCGATATGGCCGATCAGCAGATCTGCCGGATCGAGCGACTGACGGCGCAGCTTCGAATCGAAGTTGGTACCGCCGGTCTTGAAGCCGCCGCCTGCCAGAACGTGGTAATAGGCCAGAGCCATTTCCGGAACGTTGTTCGGGAACTGGTCGGTGTCCCAGCCGGACTGGTAGTCGTTGCGGTTCATGTCGATCGAGCCGAAGATGCCGAGCGCATTTGCGAGCGCCAGCTCGTGCTCGAAGGAGTGGCCAGCGAGGATGGCATGGCCCTGCTCGATGTTGAGCTTCACCTCGTTTTCGAGGCCGTGCTTCCTAAGGAAGCCGTAGACCGTCGCGACGTCATAGTCGTACTGGTGCTTGGTCGGCTCCTGCGGCTTCGGCTCGATGAGGATCGTGCCCTTGTAACCGATCTTGTGCTTGTACTCGACGACCAGGTTGAGGAAGCGACCGAGCTGGTCGAGCTCGCGGCCGATATCGGTATTGAGCAGGGTTTCATAGCCTTCGCGGCCGCCCCACAGAACATAGTTTTCGCCGCCAAGCTTTTGCGTGGCGTCGATGCAGGTCTTGACCGTCGCAGCAGCGAAAGCGAAGACATCCGGATCGGGGTTGGTCGCGGCACCCGACATGTAGCGGCGGTTTGAGAAAAGGTTCGCAGTGCCCCAGAGCAGCTTGGTGCCGGTGGCAGCCTGCTTTTCAGCAAAGTAATCGACGATCTCGTTCAGATTCCTAGTGTTTTCGGCAAAATTCTTGCCTTCCGGGCGCACGTCAGCGTCGTGGAAGCAGTAGTAGGGCGCGCCGAGCAGCGAGAAGAATTCGAACGCGACGTCGGCCTTGAGCTTTGCGGCCTTCATCGTGTCTTCGAACCACGGACGCAGGAAGGTCTGGCCACCGAAGGGGTCACCGCCCGGCCAAGTGAAGGTATGCCAGTAGGCGACTGCGAAGCGCAGATGGTCTTCCATGCGCTTGCCGAGAACGATTTCGTCCGGCTGGTAGTAACGGAAGGCCAGCGGGTTGGTGCTGTCAGGGCCTTCGTACTTCACTTTCTGGATATCGCCGAAAAATCCGGTGCTCATTTGGGTTCTCCTTGGGTTTGTAGTTCAGTCTTATCGTCCGTACCTGAAGCCCCCTCATCCGAGCCTTCGGGCCACCTCTCCCCGGGGGAGAAGGGGATGAGGCGCCGCCGCAAGTCTCTTCTCCCCGGCGGGGAGAAGGTGCCGGCAGGCGGATGAGGGGGCCGCCGGCTTCAGTTCTCAATGCGCCAGCGACTTGATCGCCGGGTAGACGGAGCGGTAGCGCTTGTAGGCATCTTCATAGGCGCCGCTCAGTGCGGCGACCGGCTCGATCGTGCCGGCCGTGACCGGCGGCGTGCAGACGGCAACCGGATCAGCACCCGTTGCCGCAATCAGGCCGAGGCGGGCAGCACCGAAGGCAGCACCGAAATCGCCATCTGCAGGCAGGTCGACGGGAACGCCGAGCGCGGTCGCAATCGAGGCGAGCCAGTAGCGCGAACGCGAGCCACCGCCGATCGCCGTGACGCGGGAAATATCCGTGCCGGCCGAACGCAGCGCTTCCAGATTGTCGCGGATCGCGAAGGAGACGCCTTCCAGCACCGCCTGTGTCAGCACTGCACGGCTGCTTTCATGCTCGAGACCGATGAAGGCGCCGCGGATGACGGCGTCGTTATGCGGCGTGCGCTCGCCCGAGAGATAAGGAAGGAAGGTGACGCCGGTCGGCGCCTTCAGGCTTTCGCCGAGCTCGCCGGTGAGATCGGCGGCCGACTTGCCGGTAACCGACGAATGCCAGTTCAGCGCATCGGTCGCCGAGAGGATGACGCCCATCTGGTGCCAGGTGTTCGGCAGCGCATGGCAGAAGGCATGAACCGCACTTTCCGGCTTCGGCAGATAGGCAGCGTTGGCGGCGAAGAGAACGCCCGACGTGCCGAGCGAAACGAAGGCAGCACCGTCGCTGACCGTGCCCATGCCGCAAGCCGAAGCCGCATTGTCCCCGGCACCGCCGGCAACGACGACATCGCTGGAAATACCCCAGGCCGAGGCAAGCTCGGCGCGCAGCTTGCCGCCTTGCTCCGTGCCTTCGACAAGCGTCGGCATCTGCTTTTCATCGAGATTGGTCGCAGCCAGCAATTCCGACGACCAGGCGCGCTTGCCGGTATCGAGCCAGGAGGTGCCTGCTGAATCGGACATCTCAGAGATATGTTCACCCGTCAGCCAGAGGCGCAGATAGTCCTTCGGCAACAGAACCTTGGCGACCTTGGCGAATATCTCAGGCTCGTTCTTGGCGACCCAGGCAAGCTTCGGTGCGGTGAAGCCCGGAAAAACGATATTGCCGGTCAGCTTGCGGAAGCGCGGATCGGCGTCGAGGGCCGCAGCCTCAATATAGGAACGCGTATCGTTCCAGAGGATGCAGGGACGCAGGACCCTATCGAAGGCGTCGAGCAGAGTCGCACCGTGCATCTGGCCGGAGAGGCCGATGCCCTTGACGGCGGCAAGCTCCTTCGGATGTTTGGCCTTGAGGCCGGCAACAGCCTCTTCCGTGGCGCGGATCCAATGGGCCGGCTCCTGTTCGGACCAGCCGGAATGCGGACGCGAGACGTCGAGCGAACCATTGGCGGAGCCGATGATCTTCTGATCACCGTCGATCAGCATCGCCTTGACGCCCGAAGTTCCGAGATCGAGACCCAGATACATGTGGTATTTCTCCCTTTGCCGTTACGGCAGATTGTCTTTCAGGAATATGTCGAGGCGAATGCGCTCCTGCGCGTCGATGACCGAAAGCCCGTCCGCCTTTGCCTTGAGTACGCGGATCGCGCTGCGCACCTCATGGCCGGCATCCTGATTGAGGATTGCGTCGATAGTGCCGTCGAGAAGGGCAGCGCGCGTATGTGCCGTCAATTCATGGGCAATCACCGTCAGCGCCCTGTCGACAGCCCTTTCCTTGAGCGCTCGGATCAGACCACGATTACCGGCACCGAGGCTGTAAATGCCGATGATGCCATCGTTCTTCCCAAGCGCATCGGCAATCAGCATGTGTGCGACTTCAGGGTCGTCCCGGCCTTCGAGAACCGATAATAGATGCAGCCCCGGAAACTCCTGAGCCATGACGGCGGCGAAGCCCTCCAGGCGTTCGCGATGGTCGCGTACCAGCATGGAGCCGGCCAGAATGGCAATCTCGCCCTTGGCGCCGCCAAGGAAGCGTCCGAGCAGACGTGCAGCGGTGCGCCCTGCCGCAATATTGTCGACGCCGGCATAGTGGTGGCGCAGCGATCCCGTCAGATCGGAAACGAGCGTGACGACCGGAATGCCATCTTTCACCAACCGGTCGACGGTGGCGCGCACATCGGGCGCATCGGTCGCGACAAGCGCGACACCGGAGGGCTTTTCGGCAGCGACTGTTTCCAGCTCACGCACCAGTGCCTGCGGATCAAAGGCAGGCACCTCGACGATGCGGATATCCGTACGCTCGGCGACCGAGCGCGCGATCGCGGCGCGGATTTCGGCATTCAGGCCATGCATGAAGGAGTTGTCGCTGGCGGGCAGGATGAAGGTCAGCGGGTAGACGCGACCTTTGGCGAGGTTTGCAGCGGCCACGTCGCGCACATAGCCGAGATCGCGGATCGCGGTTTCGACCTTCTCCCGCGTCACATGGCGTACGCCCGGCCGCTGGTTCAGAACCCGGTCCACGGTCGCAAGACTGACGCCCGCCGCAGCGGCGATATCATGAACGGTTGGCCTCATCACTCCTCCTGGACGAGACCATTAGCGCCAAATTTGATGTACGTAAATCAAAAAGTGCGTGAGGTAGCAGATCCCCGTTGAAGGGAAGCGAAACCACCCGTGTAGAAAAACAAAAAGGCCCTCCAAAGGAGGGCCTTTCTTGCAATGACGGCCGGAGGTCAGTGGCCGCCACCGCCTCCCCCGCCGCCTTGCGGCGCGGGTTTCTTGATCATGACGACGCCAAGGATCATCGCCAGGAAAAGCACTGTCAGCATCAGGAAAATGTCGCTGAAGGAAAGGATCATTGCCTGCTTTGTCGCAAGGCCAACCATCTGCTTGACCGCGACATTGGCACCATCCAGACCCCAATTATTGAAATTGGCGGTCATATTATTCATCTGGTCGATTGCGGCCGTGTTACCCCAATGGACATTTTCGCGCAGCCGCTCGTAATGCACGTCCTGGCGGGTGGTGAGCACGGTATTGATAACAGCAAGGCCAACGGCGCCGCCGAGGTTACGCGTCAGGTTGAATAGGCCGGATGCGCCGCGGATACGCTGCGGCGGCAGGGTGCCGAGCGCGATGTTGTTGATCGGCACCATGCACATCATCAGGCCGAAACCGCGCAGAATCTGCGGAATGAAGAGCTCGTAGAAGTCCCAGTCCTGCGTCAGATGCGTCATGATGTAGGTGCCCGCAGCAAAGCTTACGAAACCGATCGCCATCATGAAACGCAGGTCGAGCTTGGTCGACAGCCGGCCGGCAATCGGCGCGGTGAAGAACATCGCAAGGCCCGACACGAACATCGTCTCGCCGATCATCTGCGAATCGTAGCCTCGGATACGGCCGAGATAGACCGGATAGATATAGGTGAGCCCGTAAAGGCCGATGCCCATGACGAAGGAAAAGACCGAGCCGAAGGAAAAATTTCGGTTGGCGAAGGCCGTCAGATCGACGACCGGGAATTCCACCGTGAAGGCACGATAGAAAAAGACGACACAGGCGACGGCAGAGGCAACGGCGCCGATGACGATGGAGCTGTCGTTGAACCAGTCGTTCGAATTGCCTTCCTCAAGCACATATTCCAGCGAGCCGAGAAAGATACCCATGGCAAACAGCCCGTACCAGTCGAACTTCTTGAAGAGCGACAATTCCGGCTTGTCGAAATCGATGAAATTCCAGGTGACGATCGTGACGATGATACCGGGCACGATGTTGACCAGGAACAGCCAGTGCCAGGAGAAGGCGTGGCTCAGATAACCGCCGACCGTCGGGCCGATGGTCGGCGCCAGCGTGGCAATGAGGCCGATAATCGGCGAGACGATCGAACGCTTCGACGGCGGGAAGATCGTGAAGGCGGCCGCGAAGACCGAGGGGATCATGCCGCCGCCGATGAAGCCCTGAATGGCACGGTAGACGATCATCTGGTCGATATTCGTCGCCGTTGCGGCGAGCGCGCTCGCCATGGTGAAACCGGCAGCCGAGATTGCGAAGAGATACCGTGTCGAGATGATACGCGCGAGCGTGCCCGACAGCGGGATCATGATGACTTCGGCGATCAGATAGGCCGTTTGCACCCAGCCGATTTCGTCCGTGCCGGCAGATAGGCCTGCCTGGATTTCGGCGAGCGAAGCGGAGACGATCTGAATGTCGAGGATCGACATGAACATGCCGAGCACCATTGCGAAGAAAGCGATGAGCCTTTTGGGATCCATGCGATCGGCGGCATGCGCAGGCGCCGCCGGGATCGAACCTGCCGTTGCTGTCGCACTCCCGGCCATGGGACTACCTCCGCCCTGGCGCTTACTTCACCGGCGCCGTGCGGGTATCGACGTCGACGACGACGCTGAGACCTGCGCGCAGGCGGCCGCTATCAAGCGCATCCTGCGGCAGAGCGATGCGAACCGGCACGCGCTGGATGATCTTGGTGAAATTACCAGTCGCATTTTCCGGCGGCAGCATCGAGAAGACCGAGCCGGAGGCCGGCGCGATCGATTCAACGGTGCCGACAACAGGATAATCGCTATAGGCATCGACATGGACGTTCACCTTCGAGCCCGCAACGAGATGCTGGATCTGCGTTTCCTTGAAGTTGGCGTCGATATAGAGCTGGCGGGTCGGCACGAGCGCCATCAGCCGCTGGCTGGGCGAGACGAGATCGCCTTCCTGAACGGAACGATTGCCGACAACGCCGTCATAGGGTGCCTTCAGCACCGTGAAGGAAAGGTCGCGGGCGGCCTTGTCGCGCTGGATTTCCAACGTACGGACAGAACCCTCGGCTTCCTTGCGCTGGGCTTCGAGGATGGCGATATTGGCCTGGGCAGCAACGATATTGGCATCGCCGCCGGCAAGATTTGCCTTCGCCTGATCGAGCGCCGTATTCGCATCATCGAGGTCTGCCGTGGTGCCGACCGACTTCGCCTGCAGGTCACTCTGTCGTTTCTGCTTGATCTCCGCGCCGCGCACGGTCGCTTCGAGGGCAGTCTTCTGGGCCTGGGCCTGCACGAGGCTTGCCTTGGCGCCTTCGATCTGCGCATCGATGCGGCTGAGCGACAGTTGTTCGGTTTCGATCTGGGCATTGGCCTGGTCGAGGGCGTTCTGGTAGTCGCCATTATCAAGGGTAGCGAGAACATCGCCTGCCTTGACTTCCTGGTTGGCGACAACATTCACCTTCGCGACATAGCCGGTGACCTTCGGCGAGATCGTCGCGATATCGCCTTCGATATAGGCGTCGTCGGTCGACACCATGAAGCGGCCATTGGTCCACCAGTCGTAGCCATACCAGCCGGCACCAGCGAGAAAAGCGAGCACGACGACGGGCAGCACGAAGCTGCGGCGCTTCTTCGGGGCAGATGGAACCGGTGCGACAGCAGGCGCAGACTGCGCGGGAGCCGTCTGCGGTGCCTCGGCCTTCGGAGCTTCGGCGGGAGCTGCAGCTTCCGCTTTCACCTCTTCGGCGCCGGCATTTTCGCTGACGATGCGCGCGACATTGCTTTTCTGGTTTGTCGACATATACAGGCTACCGATCTGGAGTAAAATAATCGAACTGAACGGTTCGGTTCAGTTGACATAAAGGGTTTTTGACTTCATATCAAGATGCATAGAACCAATCGGTTCGATTTCTTTAAAAGAAAACACGAATTCGCCAAGACGGTTAAGGAGACATGACACTAAAGCCCGAGGACACCGCCGTATTAAGCCCACCCAATCCGGGAGGCCGCTTTGCTGCGGGTGAGGATCCCGCCAAGCGCCAGCAGATCCTTGATGGTGCCCGGCGCGTGTTCCTGAAGATGGGCTTCGACGCGGCCAGCATGAACGACGTGACCCGCGAGGCCGGCGTTTCCAAGGGAACGCTCTATGTCTACTTCGCCAACAAGGAAGAACTCTTCCATGCGATGGTCGAGACAGAGCGTGCGGCATTCGTCGCGGCCATACGCATGGTCCTTGCCGAACATGATGATATCGAAGCCGGCCTGTACGAATTCGGGATAGCCTTCGTCACCCACATGACCGAAGACAAAGTCATCGACGCCATGCGCACCGTGCTCGGCGTGCGCGACCGGATGCCGCTTCTCTGTCAGCGGTTCTTCAAGGGGCCGCAGAACCTGCGCACCATCATGCACGATTTCCTGGAGAAGCATGTTCAGGCCGGCACATTGAAGATTGACGATATCGATCTCGCCGCCGGCCAGTTCCTCGACCTCGCAAGCGGCAGCTTCTTCAAGCTGCGTCTCTTCGGCAACATGGAAGGCCCGCCTCCGCGCAACGAGATCGAACGCGTCATCCGAGGCGCGATCTATGTCTTCATGGCCGCCTACGGCGTACGCAAGCACGAGCCCGCCTGATCCCATCTTGACCCCGATTGGTTTTCTGCCGGATTTGCGCAATAGCGATCAAATCCGGCAGCCGCATTTCCTCTAGGAATGAGGCGGCAACCAGGGGAGAAGAGATGAGCGCCATCGGACGGGCGATATGGTTCATCGAGAGCCATTTCGAAACCGATATAAGCCTCGATGAGATCGCAGAAGCCGCCGGATTGTCGCGCTACCATCTTTCGCGCGTCTTTGGTCTGGTAACCGGCCATTCGATCAGCGGCTATATCCGCGCACGGCGTTTGAGCGGCGCGGCACTTTCTCTCATCTCAGGCTCATCCACCATTCTCGAGGTTGCCCTCGGCGCAGGCTACGGCTCGCACGAGGCTTTCACCCGTGCCTTCCGCGACCAATTCGGCATGACGCCCGAAGCGGTGCGACGACAGGGGCACATTCGCAATCTCGCTTTGATGGAGCCTATCAGGATGAAAACCGCAAGCTTTACCGATCTCGAACCACCGCGTTTCGAAACCCTTCAGCCGACGCTTTTCGCCGGCCTCCAGGAAACCTACGCCTATGGCGGCAATGCCGCGATCCCCTCGCTCTGGCAGAAGTTCAATCAGCATTTCGGCCATATCCCCAACCAGAAGGGCAATGTCGCTTACGGCATCTGCACGCATATCGATGGAGAAGCAGAGAAATTCCGTTACATGGCGGCCGTCGAGGTGTCCGACGCCGACGATCTGCCGGATGGCTTTGCCACACTGAAGCTGCCGGCTCAACGCTACGCCGTCTTCTCCCACCGCGGTCATGTTTCCGGCATACCGGCCACGATGGACCTGATCTTCGGCAACTGGTGGCCGACTTCAGGCCTCGAACATGGCAGCATGCCCGACATGTTCGAACGCTATGATGACCGCTTCGATCCCTATACAGGGATGGGGGTGACGGAAATCTGGCTGCCGATCAAGGAATAAAAGTCTGATCGTTTTCGTATACCCCCTTGCGGTGCTTGCCCGGCAGGGCCGCATCGATACATTGTCCGCGCCTACTGTGACGCAAGAGGGAAATACGCCGATGCAGGATATCATGACGCTCATTCAGGACCCGGCTGCCTGGGTGGCGCTTGTCACGCTCGTGGTGATGGAAGTGGTTCTCGGGATCGACAACCTCATCTTCATCTCCATCCTCACAAACAAGCTGCCGCCTGAGCATCGGGAAAGGGCCCGCAAGACCGGTATCGCCCTCGCCCTCATCATGCGTCTCGCCCTGCTTGGCACGATTGCCTGGATCGTCCAGCTTACCGAACCGCTCTTCGAGCTTTTCGGCCACGGCTTCTCCTGGAAGGATCTCATCCTGATCGCCGGCGGCCTCTTCCTCGTCTGGAAGGCCACCAAGGAAATTCACCACAATGTCGATCCGGAGGATCATCAGGAGAATTTCATTGCAGGCGCGACGGGCACGAGCTTCGCCTCGGCGATCGGCCAGATCCTGCTGCTCGACCTCGTCTTCTCGGTGGACAGCATCATCACCGCCGTCGGCATGACCCCGCACCTGCCGATCATGATCATCGCCGTCATCGCCGCCGTCACGGTCATGCTTGTCGCCGCAACGCCGCTCGCCAATTTCATCGAGCGCAATCCGACGATCGTCATGCTGGCGCTCGCCTTCCTGCTGATGATCGGCACGACGCTGATCGCCGACGGCATGGGCTTCCATGTGCCGAAGGGCTACGTCTACGCCGCCATGGCCTTCTCGGCCCTCGTCGAGATGCTGAACATGTTGGCGAGGAACGCGCGTCGGCGAAAGCGTGAGGGCAGCCACTAACGCCGCCCATCCATCTGAGACCCAATTGTTGCCTCCGCCTTACTCGGTAAGGCGGAGGTTCTTCTGCACATGGCGGTCTTGCTGAAAAACACAGACATCGCCTGCTTCATGTCGTCGCCGGGCTTCACCTCGAAGAACAGATCATCCGAAGCGGCCGCCCGGAGGGTCCGGAAGAGGACTACTGGAAGCGGTTTTTCTTGACGCGCCCTTTTGAATATGGCCTAAGCGCAGCCACACGGATAATCGGCGGATTATGCGGGCAGACGCCTTGCTCCAGCCGATTTCTGATAGATATCTGCATTCTCCAGGCCGGACGTCGCTTTCATTGAAAAGCCGCTCGGCATTCATTGACGGGCACATAAAATGACAGCTTCCGGCGTCCGCGTCCGCATCGCTCCCTCGCCGACCGGCGAGCCGCATGTCGGCACCGCTTACATCGCTCTTTTCAACTATCTCTTTGCCAAGAAGCACGGCGGCGAGTTCATCCTGCGCATCGAGGATACTGATGCGACGCGCTCAACCCCGGAATTCGAGACCAAGGTGCTGGATGCGCTGAGATGGTGCGGGCTGGAATGGAAGGAAGGCCCCGATATCGGCGGCCCCTACGGCCCCTATCGCCAGTCCGACCGTAAGGATATGTACCAGCCCTACGCGCAGGAGCTGCTCGACAAGGGCCATGCCTTCCGCTGTTTCTGCACGCCCGAGCGGCTGGAGCAGATGCGCGAGAGCCAGCGCGCTGCCGGCAAGCCGCCGAAATATGATGGTCTCTGCCTGACGCTCAAGGCCGAGGAAGTCACCTCGCGCATGGCGGCCGGTGAAACCACTGTCATCCGCATGAAGATCCCGACCGAAGGTTCGTGCGACTTCACCGACGGTGTCTATGGCGATGTGTCGATCCCGTGGGATTCCGTCGACATGCAGGTGCTGATCAAGGCCGACGGCATGCCGACCTATCACATGGCAAACGTCATCGACGACCATCTGATGAAGATCACCCATGTCGCACGCGGCGAGGAATGGCTGGCCTCCGTGCCGAAGCACATTCTGCTGTATCGCTATTTCGGCTGGGACCAGCCGGTCTTCATGCATCTGTCGCTGATGCGCAATGCCGACAAGTCGAAGCTGTCGAAGCGCAAGAACCCGACCTCGATCTCCTATTATTCGGCGCTCGGCTATATCCCCGAAGCGCTGATGAACTTCCTCGGCCTGTTCTTCATCCAGATTTCCGAAGGCGAAGAGCTGTTGACGATGGACGAGCTGTCCGAAAAGTTCGACCCGGAAAACCTCTCGAAGGCCGGTGCGATCTTCGACATCCAGAAGCTCGACTGGCTGAACGGCCGCTGGATCCGCGAGAAGCTGTCGGAAGAAGACTTCCGCAACCG
Source organism: Rhizobium sp. CF142 (assembly GCF_000281145.1). Lineage (NCBI taxonomy): Bacteria > Pseudomonadati > Pseudomonadota > Alphaproteobacteria > Hyphomicrobiales > Rhizobiaceae > Rhizobium > Rhizobium sp. CF142. The sequence goes on from NZ_AJWE01000048.1 coordinate 82,084, forward strand.
CGTGCTCAACTGGGCGATGGAAAACGATCGCCTGATGGCTGGCCTACGCCTGTCTCAGACTCGCATTTCCAAGCTCGGCGAACTGCCCGATCTCGCCGGCTTCCTGCTGAAGTCCGATCTCGGCCTGCAGCCTTCCGATTTCGCCAAGATCAAGTCGCCGCCGGAAGAGATTCTCGAGATCCTCAACACCGTCCAGCCGGATCTCGAGAAGATCCTGGAATGGAACGTCGAGACGATCGAAGCCGAACTGCGTGCCATCGCCGACCGCATGGGCAAGAAGCTGAAGGTCGTCGTCGCGCCGCTCTTCGTTGCCGTCTCCGGCTCGTCGCGCTCGCTGCCGCTCTTCGATTCCATGGCGATCCTCGGCCGCTCGGTCGTTCGCCAGCGCCTCAAGCTCGCCTCGCAGGCCGTCGCCGCCCTCGTCGGCTCGAAGTAAGAACAGTCAGAGGATCCAGACAATGGCTGACAACAAGACCGAAAGCACCCTTTCCTCCGACGCAACGGAAGTGCGCGCCCAGAAGCTGAAGCTGTTGCGCGAGCAGATCGGCGACGTCTATCCGGCGCATTTCCACCGCACGCTGACCAATGCCGAGCTAGCCGCGAAATACGAGGGCCTGGAACCCGACGTCGAGACCCAGGATGTCGTGACCGTCGCTGGCCGCGTTTACTCGTCACGCAACTCCGGCATGTTCATGGACATCCACGACGCCGGCGGCAAGATCCAGATTTTCAGTCACAAGGACACGACCCCGGAAGAAGCGCGTGCGCTTCTGCCGATGATCGATATCGGCGATATCATCGGCGTCACCGGCGTCGTGCGCCGCACCAAGCGCGGCGAGCTGACGATCAACGCACAGAAGATCGAGATGCTCACCAAGTCGCTGCTGCCGATGCCTGAAAAGTGGCACGGCCTCTCCGACATCGAACTGCGTTACCGCAAGCGCCATCTCGACATCATGACCAATGAGGAATCGAAGCTGCGCTTCCAGCAGCGGTCGAAGATCCTCTCCGGCATCCGCCGCTTCATGGAAAATGACGGCTTCATGGAAGTCGAAACGCCGATGCTGCATTCGGTCTATGGTGGTGCTACCGCTGAGCCGTTCAAGACGCATCACAATACGCTGAAGCTCGACATGTATCTGCGCATCGCGCCGGAACTGTTCCTGAAGCGTACGCTGGTTTCGGGCCTCACCGACAAGGTGTTCGAAATCAACCGCAACTTCCGCAATGAAGGCGTCTCCACCCGGCACAATCCGGAATTCACGATGATGGAGTGCTACTGGGCCTATGCCGACTACGAGGACATCATGGACCTCGTCGAGCGGCTGTTCGAGAGCCTGGCGCTCGCCATCCACGGCACGACCGAATTCCCCTTCGGCGACAAGACCATGTCCTTCAAGGGTCCGTTCAAGCGCGTCCCGATGCCTGACGCAGTCAAGGAAGTGACCGGCATCGACTTCCTGGCGATCAAGACCGACGAGGAAGCACGCGCTGCCGCCAAGGCTGCCGGCTTCGCAGTCGAGAAGGACTGGACCTGGGGCGAATGCCTCGCCTTCATCTTCGAAGAGAAGGTCGAGCAGACGCTGATCCAGCCCTCGCACGTTACCCACTTCCCGAAGGACATATCACCCTTCGCCAAGGAAGTGCCGGGCGAGCCGCGCCTCGTCGAACGTTTCGAGACCTACTGCAATGCCTGGGAGCTCGGCAACGCCTTCTCCGAACTCAACGATCCGGAAGAGCAGCGCCGCCGCATGGTCGAGCAACTCGAGCAGGCCCATGCCCGTGGCGAGAAGGAAAAGCAGCTCGACGAGGAATTCCTCGATGCGATCGACCAGGGCATGCCGCCTGCAGGTGGTCTCGGCATCGGCGTCGACCGCCTGATCATGCTGCTCACCAACGCGCCGTCGATCCGCGATGTCATCCTCTTCCCGGCCCGCCGCAACAAGGCCGACTGAGAAGCACTTTGCCTGAATGAGGAAACGGAGCGCCCGAAAGGACGCTCCGTTTTCTTTTGTCCGAGAGGACCTCTCTCAGATCATGTAACCGCCGGCAACCTCGATCGTCTGTGCATTGATCCAGGCACCGTCCTCTGACGCCAGCATGGCGATCACCCTGCCGACATCCTCAGATTCGCCGATACGGCCGAGCGCTGTCTGCGAGGCAAGCAGCTCCGCAAATTCCGGGTTCTTGTCGAGTGCAGCATCGGCCAGATTGGTGCGGATCGGACCGGGCGAGACGGCATTGGCGCGGATCCTGCGAGCGCCGAACTCTTTCGCCTGATAGCGCGTCAAGGTCTCAAGCCCGGATTTGAGAGCGGCATAAGGGGCGACACCGGCCGTCGCAACACGCACCGAGGCGCTCGTCACATTGACGATGACGCCGCCATCCACCATCAGCGGCAACAGTGCCTGCGTCAGGAAGAACGGCCCCTTCAGATGCACGTTCATCAGAGCGTCGAACTGGTCGACCGTCACCGTTTCCATCAGATTGAACATCCCGAACCCGGCGTTATTGACGAGGCAATCGAAATCGCTACGGCCCCAATAGGTGGAGAGCAACCGCTTGACCTCGTCCACGAAGGCCGGAAAACCTGCAACATCGCCGACATCCAGCGCCAGCGCGACCGCCTGGCCTCCTGCCGCCTTGATCTCGGCCACGACTTCATCCGCACCTGGTTTGTAGCTGTTGTACGTGAGGATGACACCCATGCCACGCCTTGCGCATTCCTGCGCCGCCGATTGACCGATGCCCCGGCTGCCACCGGTAATGATTGCGATTTTCATTTCTGTCTCCTTGCTTTCGATGGCCGGAAGCTATGGGAAACAGCGGGCTGCTACTCCGCCGGAAACTGCCTCGTTCTTGCCTATTCCTGCTTTCGTCTTGCGTGTCTCCACACGCTCGTTCAGAATTCCGCCATGCAAACAATGCTCGAAGAAATGCGCCGCTTGACGGCCCACGCTGAAAATCGACCGACGCAGACCGGCTTACCCGGCATCGTAATGGTCAAGGGAGAGATTCCCGAACACAGGCTCGGGGCCGTCTACGAGCCGATGGTCAATCTGATCCTCGATGGCAGCAAGACACTGACGATTGCCGGTCAGGACTATTATTATGATCCCGCGAGCTATTTCGTGATCTCGATTGATATGCCGGCAACCGGCAGGGTGCAGCAGGCAGGTCCCGACAGGCCCTATATCGGCGTCAGCCTGTCGCTCGATCCGGAAAGGGTCGCAGCCCTTCTCATGGATATCCCGCCGCATTCCTATCTGGATGGACAAAGCGGCGGTTATTCCGTCGGTCGCATGACACCCGAGCTGCTCAGCGCTTGGCTCAGAATGCTGCAGCTCATGGAGCGACCGCGGGATATCCCAGCCCTTGCCCCAGCCTATGAGCGCGAAATTCTCTATCGGGTGCTGCAGGGACCGCAGGGCTGGATATTGCGGGATATTGCCGCGCCGGACAGCGCCCTGTCGCGAATAAGGCTCGCCATCCGCTGGGTACGCGAACATTACGCCGAAGCTGTCGAGGTCGAAAAGCTTGCAAGCCTTGCCTCAATGAGCGTCTCGGCCTTTCATCGCCATTTCAAGGCGGTGACGGCGATGAGCCCGATCCAGTTCCAGAAACACATTCGCCTGCTGCAAGCCCGTCAACTTCTGATTGCCCAATCCGGAAATGCATCCTCGGTGGCCTATGCCGTGGGTTATGAAAGCGCCTCGCAGTTCACCAGGGAATACGCACGCTTTTTCGGTCAGCCGCCGGCGCGCGATGCCTCACTGATAAGGGAAAATATCAAGCCTGCCGCCTGATCGTTTTCAGAACTAGTGCCCGCTCTTGACAGGCGGCTCCTCTGCGGGAGCGTCTCCTGCAGGAGCGGCTGCATCCTTGGCAGCCTGCTCTTCAGCAGACGGTTCCTCGGCCTCCTTCGGCGCTGTGCCACCAGCTGGCTTCTTGCTCTCTTTCTTGGTGGAAGCAACGGCAACCGGGTCGATGCAATCGGCTGGATCCTTGAGGCTCGCATTCAGCGCTGCGATCCGATCGTCCGGCAATTCGATGCGTTCGCCATAGAAGAGGCCCTGCTCGCTCGCCTTGCCGTCATAATAACGGGCCGTATAGGGCTTGTCGTCGAGCCCTTCGACCATCTTGTCGGGATGCGCGATATAGACCACGTCGGCGCCAATCGCCCGGCCACGAATATCCGAGCGCAGGGTCGGACCATTCTCGTCGAGGACGACGACCTGCACGAGGTCGGGCCTCTGCGCTTCATAGACTGCCTGGGCGACACGCAACGCCGTCTTGATGCGCGTCATGCCGTCAACAGGTTCGGTCTTGATGTATTTGCGGACCCAGACATGGTCCTGCTTCTTGATCGTCACCAGATTGACGTCGGTGCAGGCCACGCCATCGGCGGATTCCTCATCACCGAGCAGCCTGTCTTTACCGACATAGACCGCAGCACCGCCGGAAACGCCCGCTAACAGGGCGCTACCACCGATGATCAAAGCCAATTTCCGGGAAGGCCGGAATATGCGCAGTAAGGCCTTCACGCCAACTGCTCCGCCATCTGAAAACTCCAACGCAATACAAGTGACTGTGAAGCTAGGGAAATGACGTTTCCGAATCTTTAAGTGGACCGTCTGACTTTGTCTCGAATTGAATAAATACCAAAAAAGGTCCAGCCATTCCCAAGCTTGCCAGATCGCTCAAGCACATGCTCTAAAATGCCATGGCCTTCACGCTTCGCCAGATTCAATATTTCGTCGCCGTTGCCGAACAGGGCTCGGTCACGCGCGCCGCGCAGAACCTGTCGATCTCCCAATCCTCGATAACGGAGGCGCTGAAGGAACTCGAAAACGACCTTGGCGTCGTGCTGTTCGAGCGTCACCCGCGCGGGCTGTCGGTCACCCACAACGGCCATCAGTTCCTGCGGCACGCCACGAAAATCCTGGCAACGGTCTCCGACGCCCGCACCAGCTTTTCCGGCCAGGAGAACATACCCTCCGGCACGCTCAATATCGGTGTCACGTCGCTCGTTGCGGGCTATGTGCTTTCGGACCTGCTGGCACGCTACCGCCGTGCCTGTCCAGGTGTGGAGGTCAGCGCCATCGAGGACAACGGCAGCTACCTCGAACATCTGCTGGTCGGTGGCGAGCTGGATGTCGCCGTCATGGTGATTTCAAATCTGCGTGATCGCATGGCCCTGCAGGCCGAGATCCTGGAAACCTCACCCTATCGCCTCTGGCTGCCTATGGGCCATCCGCTGGTTTCCGCCGATATCATTTCCGTTGCCGATATCGCCCGTGAGCCGCTGATCATGCTGACGGTGGATGAAATCGAGGAGAATACCGGCAAGCTGCTGACCGCACTCGGCGCCCGCCCGCATGTCGCCTTCCGCACCCGCTCCGTCGAAGCCGTGCGCAGCCTGGTTGCGACCGGCGCCGGCGTCGCGCTGCTGCCCGATCTCGTCTACCGCCCCTGGTCGCTGGAAGGCGACCGTATCGAGAGCCGCGATGTTTCGGGCGCCCTGCCCGTCGTGCAGGTCGGCATGGTCTGGCGAAAGGGCTCCAGCCTGCCGCAGGCGGCACGCGATTTCGTGGCCATCGCCGAGAACATGCGATCGGGAAGATCCCGCTAGATATCGGAATTTCCGATATCGCCTTTCTGATAAATGAATTTGCGAAACCGGCCGTTCCGCGTCACCTTTTCTTCCGGGAACAAAACGCCGCAAAAGCGGCACCGAACCGGGAGACAGACGATGAAGCATCTTCTGAAATCGTGCACTGCTGCGCTCGCGAGTCTGAGCTTCGCGACACAGGTTGTCGCTGCCGAACCGCTGAAGACACTGGGCAAGGGGGAAGGCGCCGTCAGCATCGTCGCCTGGGCCGGTTATATCGAGCGCGGCGAAACAGACAAGAATTACGACTGGGTCACCGACTTCGAAAAGGAAACCGGCTGCAAGGTTTCCGTAAAGACAGCCGCCACCTCTGATGAGATGGTGGCGCTGATGAACGAAGGCGGTTTCGACCTCGTCACCGCCTCGGGCGACGCATCCCTCCGCCTCGTCGCCGGCAAACGCGTCCAACCGATCAACACCGATCTCATCCCGAGCTTCAAGACTGTCGACGAGCGCCTGCAGAATGCGCCCTGGAATACGGTGAACGGCGTCCACTACGGGGTGCCCTATCTCTGGGGGCCGAACGTGCTGATGTATAATACCGACACCTTCAAGGATAAGGCGCCGACGAGCTGGAACATCGTCTTCGACGAACAGAACCTTCCGGATGGCAAGTCCAACAAGGGCCGCGTGCAGGCCTATGACGGCCCGATCTACATCGCCGATGCCGCTCTGTATCTCATGGCGCACAAGCCCGATCTCGGCATCAAGGACCCCTACGAGCTTAACGAGGACCAGTACAAGGCCGCTCTCGACCTGCTGCGCGGCCAGCGCAAGATCGTCTCGCGCTACTGGCACGATGCGATGATCCAGGTCGACGACTTCAAGAACGAAGGTGTCGTCGCCTCCGGCTCCTGGCCGTTCCAGGTCAATCTGTTGCAGGCAGACAAGCAGAAGATCGCCTCCACCTTCCCCGAGGAAGGCGTCACCGGCTGGGCCGACACAACCATGCTGCACGCCGACAGCGAACATCCGAATTGCGCCTATATGTGGATGGAGCATTCGCTGAAGGCCAAGGTCCAGGGCGATGCTGCCGCCTGGTTCGGGGCCGTGCCATCCGTTCCGGCCGCCTGCAAGGGCAATGAACTGCTGACCGATGCCGGTTGCAACACCAACGGCTATGACCACTTCGACAAGATCAAGTTCTGGAAAACGCCGGTCGCCAAATGCACAAGCGAGAGCGAATGCGTGCCCTATCACCGCTGGGTATCGGATTATATCGGCGTGATCGGCGGGCGGTAACGCCAGGCCAATCCACGTAGGTGCCCCTCCCAGCTCCTCCCACAGCGGAGGGGCGGGAGTGGCAACGCCGCATTCCTGCTGAAACGCCGAAAGGTTTGAGTGTGGGCGCCGCAGGTTAAGCCCCTCCCCCTTGTGGGGAGGGGTTTGGGGCGGGGTCTTTTTGAAGATCAAAGCCTCTCTCAGATAATACAGCCCCGGAGCCCCCATGACGTCCGCCGTCCGTTTCCAGAAGGTCTCTCGCCATTTCGGCGCGGTGCGCGCCGTCGATGGCGTCGATCTCGAAATCGTACCCGGCGAGTTCTTCGCCATGCTCGGCCCGTCCGGTTCCGGCAAGACCACCTGCCTGCGGCTGGTTGCGGGCTTCGAACAGCCGACATCGGGACATATCGAAATCTTCGGCGAAACCGCCGAAGGCATCCCGCCCTATCGCCGCAACGTGAACACCGTCTTTCAGGATTACGCGCTCTTTCCGCATCTCGATATCCTCGACAACGTCGCCTACGGGCTGATGGTCAAGGGCGTCGGCAAGGCGGAGCGGATCAAAGAGGCTGAAAGGACGCTGGAGCTGGTGAAACTGCCGGGCTATGGCAGCCGCCGCCCCGGCCAGCTTTCCGGCGGCCAGCGGCAGCGCGTGGCGCTCGCCCGCGCCCTCATCAACAAACCCCGCGTGCTTCTCCTGGACGAGCCGCTCGGCGCTCTGGATCTGAAGCTGCGCGAGCAGATGCAGGAAGAGCTGAAGAGCCTGCAGCGCGCCCTCGGCATAACCTTCATCTTTGTCACCCACGATCAGGGGGAAGCGCTCTCCATGGCGGACCGCGTTGCGGTCTTCAACAATGGCGGCATCGTCCAGCAGGGTACGCCGCAGGATATCTACCGCCGTCCGAAGACCCGCTTCGTCGCCGATTTCGTCGGCTCGTCCAATGTCATTTCCCCTGACGTCATGACGGCTCTTGGCGGCGAGAAGCGCTGGGCGAGCCTGCGTCCCGAGGCAATTCACCTCGCCACCGACGGCGTCGAAGCCAGGGTCGAGAATGCCAGCTTCCTCGGCGCGGCGACCCGGCTTACCGTCGATATCAGGGGATCGCGCCTGCATGTCATGCTGCCGGCCGGCAGCGACATCCCCGATATCGGCACCGCCATCCGCCTCGTGTGGCAGCAGGGCGACGTGCATTACATGGATGATGCGGCATGACGGCTCTGGCGATGATCAAGGCGGAAACCTCGATCCTGCCGCGCCGCGGCGGTTTCTTCGGCCGCCTGTCGGATAGCTTCTGGCGCCACCCGAAACTGCTTCTCTTCCTGATGCTGACGCCGCCGCTGCTCTGGCTCGGCATCATCTATATCGGCTCGCTGATTGCGCTGCTGTTGCAGAGCTTCTTCTCGATCGATGATTTCTCGGGGATGGTGAACCACGAATTCACCCTCGATACCTATGCCCAGCTCCTGAACCCTGGCAATTTCGACATCATCGTCAGAACCATCTTGATGGCGGCACTGGTGACGGTGGCCTCCGCGGCCATCGCCTTCCCGATCGCCTATTACGCTGCCCGATATGCGCAAGGAAAATGGAAGGCCCTGTTTTACCTTGGCGTCATGCTGCCGCTCTGGTCGAGCTATCTCGTCAAGATCTATGCCTGGAAGCTGATCCTCGCCAAGGAAGGCATCCTCACCTGGCTTTTCGACAAGCTCTATCTTTCCTGGCTTCTCGACGGCGTCCTCGCCTTGCCTGTCGTCGGCGGCAATTCGCTCTCCGTCAGCTATCTCGGCACTTTCATCGTCTTCGTCTACATCTGGCTGCCCTATATGATACTGCCGACGCAGGCAGCGCTTGAGCGCGTGCCCGGCAACCTCATCGAAGCGTCCGCCGACCTCGGCGCCACACCGCGCCAGACATTCCGTACCGTGCTTTTCCCGCTGGCACTGCCCGGCATCGTCGCCGGTTCAATCTTCACCTTCTCGCTGACATTGGGCGATTACATCATCCCGCAGATCATAGGCTCCTCACGCCTGTTCATCGGCCAGGCTGTCTATACCCAGCAGGGAACGGCCGGCAACGTGCCGCTCGCCGCCGCCTTCTCGGTCGTACCGATCGTCATCATGGCGATCTATCTCTGGCTTGCCAAACGCATGGGAGCCTTCGATGCGCTCTGACCGCGGACAGCAATCACCCCTCATCCTGAAGATCGCCGCGGCCGGCGGCCTGCTCTTCCTGCATCTGCCGATCCTGCTCATCTTCGTCTACGCCTTCACGACCGAGGAGAAGAGCTATCAGTGGCCGCCACCCGGCCTGACGCTGCAATGGTTCGGTATCGCCTGGAACCGGCCGGATGTCTGGTCGGCACTTGGCCTCTCCCTGCAGGTTGCCTGCATTGCGACGGCAATCGCGCTGGTCCTCGGCACGCTTTGCGCGGCCGCCGTCAGCCAGACGAAATTCTTCGGCCGCGAAGCGATCTCGCTGCTCGTCATTCTGCCGATCGCACTTCCGGGCATCATCACCGGTATTGCGCTGCGCTCCGCCTTCAGCCTGTTCGACATACCCTTCTCGGTCTGGACGATCGTGCTCGGCCATGCCACTTTCTGCGTGGTTGTCGTCTACAACAACGCCGTCGCCCGCTTCAGGCGCACGTCAGGCTCCCTGATCGAAGCCTCGATGGATCTCGGCGCCGACGGCTTCCAGACCTTCCGCCATGTCATCCTGCCGAATATTGGTACGGCGCTTCTGGCCGGCGGCATGCTCGCCTTCGCCCTTTCTTTCGATGAGGTGATCGTCACCACCTTCACCGGCGGCCAGCAATCCACCCTGCCGATCTGGATGCTCGAAGAGCTGATCCGCCCGCGCCAGCGCCCCGTCACAAATGTGGTCGCGATGGTCGTCGTGCTGGTCACCTTCTTGCCAATCCTGGCAGCCTATTACCTCACGCGCGACGGCGACCAGATCGCCGGCGCCGGCAAATAACCCGGAGTGGGACGCGGAGCCCCCCGCATTCCACTCGATCAACCACAAGGGAGAACGCCCATGGACACGCAAATGCTGATCGGTTCCCGCTTCGAGACCGGCACGGAAACGGAAGAGCACATCCTGAACCCGAAGACGGGCGAGACGGTGCTGAAGCTTGCCGAAGCCTCGCTCGGCCAGATCGATGCCGCAGTGGATGCGGCCGAGAGGGCCTTTGTCGGCTGGTCGCAGACGACACCATCCGAACGCTCCGTTTATCTATTGAAAATCGCCGATGCCATAGAAAAGGACGCGCAGGGCTTTGCGACGCTCGAAGCGCTGAACTGCGGCAAACCGATCAATGCCGTGCTGAATGATGAAATCCCGGCCATTGTCGATTGCTACCGCTTCTTTGCCGGCGCGGTGCGCAACCTGCACGGACCGGTGGCCGGCGAATATCTTCCCGGCCACACCTCGATGATCCGCCGTGACCCGATCGGCATTGTCGGCTCGATTGCGCCCTGGAACTACCCGCTGATGATGATGGCCTGGAAATTGGCGCCCGCCATCGCCGGTGGCAATACCGTCGTCTTCAAGCCGTCTGAACAGACGCCGCTGACGGCGCTCAAGATGGCAAAGCTCCTTTCCGATATCCTCCCCGAGGGCGTGGTCAATGTCATCCTCGGGCGCGGCGAGAGCGTCGGCAACACGCTGATCAACCATCCGAAAATCAATATGGTGTCGATCACCGGCGACATCGCGACCGGCAAGAAAGTGCTGCAGGCTGCCGCCAAGACCGTCAAGCGCACGCATCTGGAACTTGGCGGCAAGGCGCCGGTCATTGTCTTCGACGACGCCGATATCGATGCCGTCGTCGCCGGCATCCGTACCTTCGGTTACTACAATGCCGGCCAGGACTGCACCGCCGCCTGCCGCATCTATGCCGATGCGAAGGTCTACGACAATTTCGTCGCTGATCTGACCTCCGCTGTTTCCAGCATCCGCTTCAACCAGGCCGACGACACCGAGAACGAAATCGGCCCACTGATTTCCAAGCGCCAGCGCGATCGTGTCGAAAGCTTCGTCACCCGCGCCGCCGAACACAAGCACATGGAAATCACCACCGGCGGCAAAGTCTCTGGTAACAAGGGCTTCTTCTTCGCGCCAACGGTTGTTGCAGGCGCCACGCAAGAAGATGAAATCGTCCGCCGCGAAGTTTTCGGCCCCGTCGTCTCCGTTACCCGCTTCACCGATGTCGAGGATGCGGTGAATTGGGCAAACGACAGCGATTACGGCCTCGCTTCCTCCGTCTGGACCAAGGATATCGGCCGCGGCATGAAGACTGCAGCTCGCCTGCAATATGGCTGCACCTGGATCAATACACATTTCATGCTGGTCAATGAGATGCCGCATGGCGGGCTGAAACAATCAGGCTACGGCAAGGACATGTCCGTCTACGCCCTGGAAGACTATACGGCTGTCCGGCATGTGATGATCAATCACGGATAGTTGAACAGAAGCGTCTTAATCTTCTTCAAAAGTCACTGCCGCCATCAGTGACTTTTGTCACTTTGTCACAATACAACTGCAGATACTATTTTTGAACGTGGAATTGCCGTTTTGCTATATATGGCAACCCGCGATAAACGTGATCCTTCATTGGATCAAAGAAATCGGTCAGGCATTACTTACCCATGGCGACGCGCATCGACATCTCCGAGCTCGAAACTGCCCTGGACGGATTGCTGGAATCCGCTCTGGTGCCTGATAGCTGGGAGCGCACGCTGGAGCAGATCAGCCGCGCCACCGGCTCCACCGGCACGCATATCATGCCGGTGCGCGGGAAATTCCCCTCCGGCTTCCTGAGCACGCCGAATCTGCTGGAGGCCTTCCAGGTCTATTTTGACGAAGAATGGTACAAGCGCGACTTCCGCGAACGCGGCCTGGCGGTTGCGATGGCCAAGGGGGTCATCATCGAACACGACATCGCCGGCGATGAAGAGTTCAACCATCAGATCTTCTATACGGAGTTCCTGGCCCGCTTCGGCTTCCGCTATTCCGCCATGGTGGGCTTCACCTCCGGTGATACGATGCTGAGCCTCAACCTGCAGCGCCGCATTCAAGACCAGCCGTTCGATCGCGATGACGAGCGCCTGCTCATAAAGATGCAGTCGAAACTGACCGCCGCAGCCGAGATCATCCGCGCGCTGCATGTCGCCAAGATCGACAGCATGAGCGAGGCATTTGAGCTCGCCGGCACTGCCGTGGTCTTCTTCGATCGTTTTGGCCGCATCACCCGGCTGAACCAGCGCGCGGAAATGCTGCTCGATGGCAATATCCGGATTGTCGATCGGGAGCTTACGGCTCTCAGTCAGGAAGAGACAGGGCTCCTGCGCCGGCATCTGCAGGCAATCCTTTCAAAGGCGCCTTTCACCAATCAGGCCGTCTCCACGCCGGTTCTGTTTTCCCGTCCGGGAAAGGCACCCCTAATAATCCGTGCCCAGCGGTTGAATGGAATACCGGCAGAACTCTTCTCGCATTCCGCCGCCGTCGCCATCATCACGGATCTCTCTGAACGCGCGGCGCCGAGCCGCGATCTGCTGCGCCGGCTCTTTTCGCTCACTCCTCAGGAAACGACGGTGGCGTGCCTGCTGATGGAAGGTTCGTCGCCACGCCAGATCGCCGAAATATCCGGCCTGACTTATGAGACGACGCGCGGCTACGTGAAGAAGGTTCTCGCCAAGACTGGCACACAGCGCCAGTCCCAGCTTATCTCCCTGCTCTCCAGCCTGAAAATCTAGGCCCGGTTATTAGGCCTGACCGTAGAGTGCAAGCAGCTCAATGCCGCCTTCCCATATCATGTCGAACGCCACATAGACGATGATGGCAAGACCGATCCAGCCGATCCAGCGGAAGCGGTTGAGCAGCTTTGCCACGAAGTTGGAGGCGACGCCCATCAGGATGACGGAAAGGATGAGACCGAAGATCAGGGCATTCATGTTCGACTTCGCCGCACCGGCAACGGCCAGCACGTTATCGAGCGACATGGAAAGATCCGCAAAGATGATCTGGCCTATCGCCTGACGAAAAAGCTTCGGTTTGTGAGCATGATGTCCGGCTTCCTGCCCGGCCTCCTCGTCGTCCGCCTCGCGCAATTCCCTAAACATCGTCCAGCAGATCCACAAAAGCAGAAGACCTCCGACGAGATTGATGCCCTTGATGACGAGCAATTGCGCGGCGATGACGGCGAAAACGATGCGGATGACTGCGGCTGCGGCAATGCCGGTGACGATCGCTTTGCCACGCAGCTCGGTGGAAAGGCCGGCGGCTGCCATGCCGATGACGATCACATTATCCCCTGACAGGATGATGTTGATCATGATGACTTCGAGGTAGGCGGAAATGACCTGGGGGTCCAGAAAAGCGTGCATAGGGAATGGCTTTCGTCGATGGGGCAAATCGATGACGATCCCTTGAAACAGATCGAGAAGCCTTTGAAAAGCCCTTGCAGGCCAAAGCAGTACGCTTTTAAGGAACGACGTTCCATTTTAAACGATTTGGAACAAAATCCGCTTTGGCGCGTCTTCTTCCGACAATCACGGAAGGAAGATATCCATGCTAAAATGGGCTCTGATATTTCTGGTTATTTCGATCGTCGCCGGCTTTTTCGGCTTCTCCGGCATCTCCGCGGCGACCGCGACGATCGCCCGCGTGCTCTTCGGCATATTCCTCGTCGTCTTCCTGATCTTCCTCATCCTAGCCTTGATGGCCGGACAGGCGATCTTCTAGCCACGGGTCTATTCCAGATGGCGTAACGACGGCGGCGACAGCTTCAAGACAAGTTCGCTACAGCACCGCCGTCAGCCACGGATGTATTCCCTTCACCCGCCTTTTGATGAAATTGTCAATAGACACCGATCCTGCACCCGAAACCGCAAGCACGAACATGCCGCCGGCAATTGCAAGATCCTTCTCGAAATGAAGCAGCTCGTTCTGACTCGCGAAGTTGGTGTGGAACAGAAAAGCCGTCGCGAGGCAGAACAGCCCCAGGGCCACCGCACCGAGCCGACTGAGGAAACCCGCGGCAATAGAAAGGCCGGCCCCGAGTTGCAGAGCAATGACGGCAAACGTCACCAGTGCTGGCAGGCCAAGTTTCTCGAAGGCAGCAAGCGTCGCAGTGATGTCTGCGATGAGCGACGAACCCTCATGCAGGAAGATCAGGGATAGGAGAAGCCTACCCAGAAGAAGAATGAGATCGGCCAGCCGGAGCCGGCTTACAGCGTTTTCCATCATATCCTCCACTTTATCAGGAGCAGGCGGCGAACCGCCTGCTCCTGCCGTTGACGTATTGATCACTTACCGCCCTTTGCAGCGATGGCTTCCTGGAGGTCTTCGAGTTCCTCGCAGCCGCCGGGGCAAAGCTGTTTAAGGACCGACACCTGCTCCTCAGCCTTCGCCACATCGCCGGTCTCGACATAGAGTTCGCCGAGATATTCGCGCGCCGCCTTGTGATCCGGCTGCAGTTCCAGCGCCTTGGTGTAATAGGTCAACGACGTCCGGTAGTCGCCGGTCTTGCGCAGCGTGAAGCCCATCAGATTATACACATCTGCCTGCTGGTTATCTTCAGCGAGATCGCGGAGTTCCCGGAGCGCGCCGGCATAGTCCTTGGCGTCGATCTTGGCCCGCACCGAAGTCAGGTCCGGTGCGTCCGTCGATTCCATGTTGTCGACAGCAAAAGCCGGTAGCGCACTGATTGCCGTAAAGCCGGCGGAGGCGGCGCAAAGGCCGATGAAGGTTAGAACCACGTATTTCCTGATCTTGATCATGATTGTCTCCTTGGTGCCTTTCAGGCCTGGATTGTCGGGGTAAAGCCATAGGCGCTTCCGTCCTTGACGAAGGTGCCCGAGCCGGGAAACGGGAAGTGCGAGCCGCAAATCGCGATATTGTCGGCAATGACGCGATCGATGAGCCGGCGGCGCGTATCGATGGCCGTCGGCCCATCCTGGTCGTAACTGCCCTGCCAATCGGGATGCGGGGCGAGCAGCGCCGGCACGTACATGATGTCGGCGGAGACGAGCAGTTGCTTGTTGCCCGAGGTCACCAGATAGGTCGAATGACCGGGTGTATGGCCGGGCGCTGAAAGCAACCGGACGCCGGGCGCGACTTCGGCCCCGTCATCCACCAGCTTCCAGTTCTTCCATGTCGAGAAGACGGCAGCGATGCGCTTGCCGGCCGGCTTGCGGCCCTCGGCGAGCTTTTCGACACGGCCGGGCTCCGTCCACCAATTATATTCGACGGCATTGACGATGAGCTCGGCGTTCGGGAAGACCGGATTGTTCGTTCCCTTCTCCATCAGGCCCCAGACATGGTCGGGATGGAAATGCGAGATCATGATCGTATCGATCTTCTTGTAGTCGATACCGGCCGCC